>CAZNXE010000105.1:0-16815 GCA_964576465.1 uncultured Planctomycetaceae bacterium | reverse complement strand
ACAGCCGACGTGCGTTGTCCATTGCCCGCCCCATTGACTCTTGGTGAAACGCGCTGACATGCCCCGCCTTTTGGCTTTCTGCAACGAGTTTTTGATAGGCACGATACCGGCTCTGAAAACGAGCCGCATCCATCGACTTGGGGGGCCGCACAGCGCGGGCGGCGTCATCAGCATCGGGGAGATTGAACGGTCCGAACTCGCTGCCAAAAAAACCGCCGGTGGTGAATGCCTTAAGCTCCTCGGATTCGCCGACGCCTTCAAGCCGCTGTCAGATATTGATGAAGGGTGGAATCACGGGGTTGTTGGGGCCCAGAACTTTCGCCATCCACGCCCCAATGTGTGGCGCGGCAACCGTCTGCGGCGGGACATAGCCGGTGTGCCAATGATATTGATGCCGCGAGTGGAGAATGTTGCCCAAGTCGGGCTGCACGTGCGAACGGATCAACGTGCCGCGGTCCATAATTTGAGCGATGTTTTCCAACCCGACGCTAATCTTTACGTCGTCCATGGCCGTGTCGATTGCGGGAAACGTGCTGATGATCTTCTCGACCGGGGTTCCGACTTCAAACGGAAGGTACCGCTTGGGGTCGAACGTATCAGGCGCGGCCATTCCGCCGGCCATCCACAATAAAATGCAGGAGTCGGCCCTCGCGGCAGGGTGCCCTAACGATCCCGATTCCTCAGCCAACAGCGGTTGCGGTTCCGACAGCGCCATGGTCGCAGCGGTCGAAGCAGCCAGGGCCTTGAGGAACGATCGACGTGTTTGGATCTCTTGCGATATCGAATGATTCATGGCCACTCATTGTATTTGTTGGAACTCGGGCAACATGAACACCGCCCACTGCAAGTCTTCGATCGTAGCTGTCGATGGCGTTTCGCCCAACAACGCGAGGGCAATAGTCAACTCGTCGGGAGTTGGTCGACGGGCGAGACTGTATTGGTAAAGCCAAACGATCAGCTCTTCGGCCTTGTCGTATTGCGACAGAACGTCGGCGCCACGCGTTAGCATTTCGGCAAGCATGGGGCCATTCGCCAAGTCGATGGCCTGTAAGGTCGTCAAAGTCGTTGGTCGCGTGGTTACGATTTGCTCACGGTTCGGTCGGCCAAGAGACCGCATCAGCAGATCGCATTTGACCAGCGATGCTCTCACAAAAGTGCTCGCATCCGGGCGCTCGATCCCGGCGTCGGGCTTGGCGGGTGCGGCCCCGGTAACATGCCAGATGGCGTCGATATATTGCTCCGCGGTCATTCGTTTGCCGATTGGGCCACGAAAAACAAAGCCACCGACCGTCGTCTCACTTGGGTCGATCGTTCGCGATTGATAAGCCTGCGAATTGGCGATGAGTTCGATGGTTGCCTTCAGGTCGTAACCGTTGTCGACCAAGTGGGTCGCCAGAAAGTCGAGCAAATCAACGCTCCACGGTTCGGTGTGCATAGCATCGACCGGATGAACGATCCCGCGGCCCATGAGCCGATGCCAAATGCGATTCACAATCGTCCGCGTAAGCCGACCATTGTCTTCGTGGGTCAACAGTGCAGCCAATTGCTCGAGGCGTTGTGGCCGTGGAAGGTCGGCATCGATTTGTCCCAGCTCTGGGAAAATCCACGCAGCCGTGGCCATCTGGCCGGTCGGTTTATCGCAGCGATGCAACTCGATTGGCTCATCAGAATAGACGGCCGCGAGACCATACGTTTCCTCCAAAGTCCAGCGGTCGATGAAGCTGTCGTGGCACGAGGCACATTTCATGTTGATACCCAAGAAGACTTGGGCAACATTTTGGGCAAACTGAATCTCGACAGTCTGACTGGCGTTCACGCGTCCTCGCCATTTGATTCCGCCGATGAATCCTTCGGACTCCGAAGTCGGCGCGACAAGTTCGCGGACAAACTGGTCGAACGGACGATTGTCGAGCAATGCCTGATACAGCCAAACGGTGATTTGCTTGCGACCGCCATCGATATACCCGGTGCCTGCGTAGTCGTTTCGCAGGAGATCATTCCAAAACGTCAGCCAATGCTCGGCATACGCTTGGCGATCCGCAAGCAATTCTCCGACGACACGATTGCGTTTGCCCGAGTCTCGGTCGTTTACGAACGCATCCAACTGCTCGGGAGTTGGCAGCAGGCCTACAACGTCGAGTGATACTCTTCGCAAGAAGGTGTTATCGGCAAGACGTTCGGGCCGAGTGATTTCCCGATCAGCCCAATAGGCGTCAATCACTCGATCGATTGGGTTCGTGCGACCATCGACCACCGGCGGAAGTTCAGGACGCCGGGGCTTCAATGGCGGCTCGTAGCGAGAGGCGGCGAACGTGAAACCATCGTCCCACGCCAGTCCCTGCTCGATCCACGCTTTGATGACTTCAATGTCCGCCTTCGTCAGCCGGGGCTGATCGGCAGGGGGCATTTGAAGTTCTTCATCTTGTGAGGTGATCCGCTCGATCAAGCTCGATTCTTCCGCGCTGCCAAGGACGACGGCTTCACTGTCAAGAATCAACTCGCGCGAGTTAACCGAAAACCCACCCTCCGCCTCGTCGCCAGCATGACATTCCACGCAGTGACTTTTCAGAATCGGCACAATGTCGTGTGCAAAATCGATCTCTGCGTTCGCGGGTAAATCATCGTCGCCGAATCCGACGGTCACCAGGCACAGTAAAATGCCCAATCCGAGGGTGAGGTATTGCAACAGTCGCGACTGGATTCTCGCGATCGATCGGAACATGGTGTACCCAATAAGGAATGCATTCGGGAGGGAAAGCCAGCATTCCTTATGATACTAGAAGCGTGGGCTCCACAGAAGCAGCTAAGTGTGCACGCTTGCACGCACGCTACAAATCTGAGAGATGTAGGGTGTCGTCAAGCGGAGCGCGGACGCACCACTTTCGGTTCTCGTTCGACCAACCACGGTGCGTCCGCGCTCCGCTTGACCCTTTGGCTGCTCGACCGCGGTTCGCTTGTCGAGCCCGAGGGGTTGCGGTTCGAGCAATTCTCGAAGTCGGGAACGCTGCTCGAATCGGTCCGCTTCCCGTCGCTGCTAAGGGTGAACACGCACGGCGGAGAATTCCAAGTAATTCCCGAGCCGGCGACCTATGTCTTGGCGTTGCTGGCCATGCCTTTCTGCCTGATCCTGGCATCACGAAGCCGGAACGTTCGGTAGCGTGGCTCCGGCACCTTTCGCATGCGATTCATCCACATTCGTGGTATAGCCGGCTGCCATGGAGAATGACCGAACCGATAAGACAACGGGCGTGTCATTCTGGCCAGACACCCGATTTTGTTGGCCTTGCAGGCCGAATCGCTGATCGTATAATGTGCTGCTCCACTTAGGGGACGTAGCTCAATTGGTTAGAGCACCGGACTGTCGATCCGGAGGTTGCGGGTTCGAGTCCCGTCGTCCTCGCTTGTGCCTTAAAAAGCACCGCTACTTATGTCCCTGCCCAAGGCCGCAATTCAACACGAATTGCGGCCTTCGACGTTTTCAGGGCAATCAACATTCCCCTTCAGGGCCATCAATATTTCCCCGCCGGCAGGTTCACGCACATTCTGGATGCGGCGTCTGATGAATCATGCAGGGTGGATGAACGGTTCGAGGGGCAGATAGCACGGGTTCGATTGTCACTCAGTCATCTGAAACGAGTACAAGTCCGCATCTTTCAATACGAAACGCAGCCGTAGAGGCTTGCCGGCTAGGGCGGAAATGTCGGGGCCGCCTTTCCAAGCAACAATCTGGTGGACCGTGTCGCCGTAGTGCTCGATACAGTCGTCTAGCGAGTAACCGGGCAGGGGGTTGCCGGCTGCGTCTTGAATCTCAACCTGAACGATTCCGGCTGCCGAAGTGGCGTAGTTGATCGACAGACGCTGGCCGGTGAACGTTAGGGGCTTGGTGATCAATTCGCCCGCGGCATATGGTGCGTGTAACGAGACGAACCCATCGAGACGAATTGTGTAGCGACGCGCCTGATGGTCGTCATCAAGCCAGGCGTGCTCGGTAAAGTGCATCGAGATTTCGTTCGGTGCGCCAGGGGTCTCAGCCTTCGTCTCCCACAGTCCGTAGGTTTGGTAGTTGTCACCGTAGATCCAGTGGCCCTCGGCTTGTGGTCCGGGTCGGAGAAAGGCTTCGTCCCACCGTCGGAACGACTGCCCATCGCGACTGGTCATGAAGACACCATCGGTCAGGTCGGTGCCAACGCGCCGGTTAATTTTCGTCAATCGATCGCGCAGCGCCACGGGGTCTAGCTGCTTGTTATGTTCGCTCAGCGGTTTCGCAACATAACGCGTTGGGAAGCCCATCAAGATGTGCGGGGCACGGTAATACGGCAAGATTTGGTTCGTATACATCTGCTGAGGAGGCGAGCCAGGATAGGCCAGCGCGACCGGCTCCGACCATGTCTCGAAGTCGGTTGAATGGGAGACGCCAATCGACCGCAAACCTTTGAAATCGCCTTCGCTGAAGTACCGCACATACATCACATACCGCTCGTGGTGGATGTCCCAAAAGCAAGTATTGTGTGAATCGAATGCACCGGTGGTCACAACCGGGCCGTCACTCTTCTTCGACCAATGAATACCGTCGGCCGATTTGAACGTGAGCAGGCCCTTGCTCGTAACAGTTCCGCCAATCGCCTTATATCGCTCGTCCGGCCGACAGTCTGGGTTGGTGTCCTTGAAGGGAGCGAAGTTGTGCGTTTCCGGTCCGCCCAGCCAGATAATGTTATTCTCCTTCGAGCCCTTCCACGCGAACAGATTCAGTTTTGGCTTGTCCCAGTGAAGGCCGTCGACACTCTCCGCATAGCAAACCACTTCGCTTTGAGCCTGACGCAGTGGCTTATCCTTCACGATGTACCGATGTCCTCGGTAATACATACGGTAGATATCGCCGTCTTGAAAAACGGTCGCATAGCCGCTGGCGTTGCCTTCCCAGGGCTGGTCGTACTTGATGGCAACCTCGCGCCGCGTCGGCGCGTGCAACCGAAACTCGGCCTGGCCGACTAGTTGCTCAACGAGCGCGCGGTCAATGAATAATTCGCGACGCGATCCGATATCGATCGGTTCGCCAGCGTTTGCCATCGCAGGTGAGAGCAGAACAACAACAGCCATCACGAAAAAGAATACTCGACGTTTCATATCCGATATCTCCTAAAGTGTGTGTCGTTCATTATTCTCTTGCGAAAGTCTCGTTCAGCGATCCGAATCGTACGCTCGAACTACGTACGTCGTGTGATGTGGCATTCGTCGTGTAGACCTAGGGCAACCCTTGCAATTCATATCGATCGACGTGGCCTCCCTGAGCGTGCCAAACCTGATCGGGATGATCGGGGAGAAAATCGAAGCCCTCGAGATGCATTTGGGTTTCGTTGATTTCCCAACGACGAGTCGGTTGATTTACGGCGTCGGTCAAAACGGTGGGCACATCGAACTCGAACAGGCCGTCCATGTTGCCGAAGGTGTGGATCGTGTACAGCTTGTCGCCCACGACACGGATTCCCTGTGAAAAGTGCATCGGTTTGGGATAGCGAAAGATCCCGTCTCGGACGAGTTCCCCCTCAACGATTCTGTAGCGATGGATTCCCAAGTCGCTCAAATCGCCCACCCAAAGATGTGTACCGTCGAAACAGACCGGGTCGATCCATGTGACGTCTTTGCTGATATCCCATGTCTGGATGACCTCAAGATCGGAGGCCCGAATTTTAGCGATGACCGAACGATCTGCTTTAGGGTCGTGTTTACCGTTCTCGGGGCCATGCAGGAGCCCGGCCCAAACGTAGCCGTCGTGGTAGTCGATCGCCCCCACGTGATTGACGCCTTCAATCTCAATGGTCTTCTCTTGGAGGAGATTCCAGGTAGTATCGAAACGGCAGATGGTCTGGTTCGTCGAGCTGAAGTATTGATCGTGGGCCAGTGCAATCCCTTGAGACGCGGACCCCATTTCCAGAGCGCGGTGTTCGAGAAGCGTTGATCCTTCTTCACGGATCGCCGCGGTGTCCCTGGCTTTGTGAAGCTCTTTCAACAATACGATGGCGGCTTCGGCCATTTTTTCGCCGCCGCCAGGGGCGATACGAGAATTGATGGTCTCATAGCCCCCTTCGACAAATGCTCTCTTGGTCGGGATATAACCGGGAGTGTCATTCGCAAGTTCAATCACGAGCGTTGTTTCAAACGGTGATGCTATCTTGATATGCAGCCCCAATTCGACAAACACTTCGCCCGGTAGCGTCACAATGGCCACTTTGGGACTGAGGCGAAAAGCGTGGATTTCCAAGCCAATGGTGTCCTCCGCATAGTCCTGCAGCGCGGTGATCTTGTAGGCCTCCACCCGCTGCGGAAAAGGGACCGTGCGATCTCCAACATGGTCCATGTCCTTTTTCGCCTGGGCAACCTGCTCCGACGAATACTGCTGCAAGGGGACATCGATCACGACATGCTTCACTGCAAGCGAAGGATCCGTTACCGACTCCAGAGTCGGCATCGCTTTCAAGACAGATTCAGCCAACAGTAGTCCGATCTTCTCGGTCTTGTTTCGTTCCTTCGCGGCGGTGTCGACATGGTTGATATCGCCACAGGTACCGATTCCAAACAAAGAAACGAAGTCGGTCCCATAGGCTTTGGCGAGTTCTTGTTGCAGATAGAAAGGAAAATCGGCCGAGTAGTGTTCTCCCCCTAGAGTGTCGAGATGCAGCGCATAAGAAGTGAGGGAGGAGAGGGGTTTGCCGTTCGCAAGTGAATCGAATCGAATCAGTCCGACCTGAGGATCTATGGGGCCCGCGGTGCGAACAACATCTGGATGATTGAGACCGATCCAGGTCTTGGCTCGACCGTTCTTCATCAGGAAGCGCCGATTGAATGCAACGCGGTCTTCATGACCGAAACCGGCAGAGAGCCGCACGGCTTCAAGATTCTCTTTCGCTTGGCCAACTGCGGCAACAATCTGGTTGGTTAGAAACTTGGGATAGTCGAACTCCTCGGGTGGATCAGAACCTTCACGAGCAACCGTGACGTGGTGAAAGTGATCTCGTAACGCGCCAAAATAGAGAGGACCGGTGTGAGAATGCGTTGCGGCGACCGAGACATTGGCCGCGGGAATGTTGAATTCTTTGGCGATGAGCCGCCGGCTCTCACGGGCAACTTTAGGAGCCAGCCCAACGATGTCGCACACCACCAGAGCCGCGACGGTGTCGTCTTGCGAGAAGACAATCGCTTTGGCGAGCAGCGGATCCTTGGTTCCCTTGGCAAGCCGTTCGTAGAAGTAGCCGCTCATCCGATAACCTACCGGCGGCGTGATGTCGACCGTGGCGGTTCCCACTTGAAATTGACCGGCAACAACGGTCGTGGGAGATGTCACCACAAGAACAAATAGAACGGAAGCAAGACGTTTCATGGTATCGCTCATCGAGTCCAGGTTAAGACAATCAATCTGCCATGACATTCTAGCTACAGAGAATGAGGGCCGCTTGTCGCGATAAGCCGTGAGTCGCACGTACGCAGGCAGGTGCCCTCTCCCGCGAACATTATATTGTTCTTCACCGCCCAAAACATCGGGGTGTGGTGAGATCGGCCAGATTACTGGGACCACTCGCAAGGCGAGCGGCGAATGAGAATATACCAACCCGACGCGTGAGCGAGGGACCAACCGGTAATACACTGCGTTCCCTCGCTTACGCGTCGGGTTGGGATTGGTACGTTCTTATTTGCCGCACTCGCAATTCGGTCTGGAACCAGGAATCTACGTGAGCGGCCGCCGCGGCTTCCTTGGTATGTATACTGTCAAATGCGGCGAATGTTGTTGCGACTGGCCTACTCTGCGATCCACAATACTCTTGAAAGCGAATGCCAAATGTCCATCGCGCGCTGGCTGCTTCTACCCTTCTGCCTGTTGTATGTGACCCTTTCTCTTTCGCTGTTGGCCAATGCCCGGGCAGACGATGGTCGGCCGCCGAACGTCGTCTTGGTGATGACCGACAATCATGGTGCCTGGACCTTGGGTTGCTATGGCAATCCGGATATCCGAACGCCCAGCATCGACCGCTTGGCTGCCGAAGGTACGTTGTTCACTCGGGCTTTCAGCTCGAATGCGGTTTGCTCGCCGACTCGGGCGACGTATCTCACCGGCTTGATGCCATCGCAGCACGGCGTCCATTGTTTCTTGCGTCGCAACGAAGCCCAAATGGGGGCGAATCCCTACTGCACGATTGGTGAGTTTCGGACACTTCCCCGTGTGTTAACCGAGTGCGGGTATCGCTGCGGACTCGTTGGAAAATGGCATCTTGGTGCCAATCTTACACCGCAAGAAGGCTTCGAGACTTGGATCACGATGCCGCACGGCGCAACAACCACGTTCCATGGTGCCGAGGTGATCGAGAACGGTGAGGTCCGCATCGAACCCAAGTATTTGACCGACCTATGGACCGAGCATGCAGTGGACTTCATCAAGCAAGACGATGATCGTCCCTTCTTTCTGTTTCTCTCCTACAACGGCCCCTACGGGCTGGGGAACACGCTGCTGCGCGCTGCTCGAAATCGGCATTACGGTTTTTATGCAGACAAGCTGCTGCCCTCTTTTCCCCGGACACAAATGCACCCGTGGCTGTTCAACAACAAGCAGTACCTGAACAACATTGTTTCGATTCGCCGCTTTGCCGCTGAGTTGAGCGCCGTGGATGACGGCGTAGGAACCATCACGAAAACTCTACAAGAGTGTGGGCTTGAAGAGGACACGGTCGTCATCTTCTGTTCCGACCAAGGTTGGATGGGAGGGCAAAATGGGCTGTGGGGCATGGGCGATCACACGCGCCCGTTGACGGCTTTCGACGGCATGATGCACATCCCGCTGATCGTTCGCCACAAAGGCCACATTCCCGCCGGCAAGAAATCCGAGATCATGGTCAGCAACTACGATTTGATGACGACCGTGTTAGGCTATCTTGGGTTGGCAACCGCAGATCGACTGAACCCGCAGTCACCTGGTCGCGATTTCTCCGCGGTTCTGCACGGAGAAACAATCGACTGGACGAATCAAGTTTTCTACGAAATGGAAAACGTCCGGGCCATTCGAACCGAGCAGGCCAAGTACGTACACCGGCATCCAGAAGGCCCGTTTGAGCTTTACGATTTGCACCTCGACCCGAACGAAAAGTTGAATCTGTACGGACAGCTGCAACAGGCCCAGTTGCAAGAGACGCTCGAAAAGGAGCTGCACGCTTTCTTCGATCAATACGCGGATCCCAAGTACGACCTGTACCAAGGAGGAACGTCGAAGGCACAACTGCTCTCCAACCCAAAGGTTGGCCCCAAGCGTATTAAGCCAAAGTCGATGCCGTAGGCCATTGGAGACCGCAGGACGTGTCGACATCCTGGAGCTGCCTTCAATTGGCAAAGATCATCGCTATATAGAACGAGTCTTGATCCTCACACCATGGCCCGGCGTGCGTCTACCCTTGCCAGAGAAAATAGTCGAGCGTCAGGCCCATCAGTAGATGCTGCAGAATGACGGGCCAGATCGAACCGGTGCGATAGGCGAGGAATCCCCAGATGGATCCGATTAAGATCGAGCCGATCATTTCGCTGTCAGGCCGATCAGCATGCGCCAAGCTGGACGCCAACGTTTGCACTGCGATCGCTCCCACGGCACCTAGCCGGGCAAGGAAGGCCGTTTGTAGAAAGCCGCGAAACAGTAGTTCCCAGGCGATGTAGAAGGTGACCAGAACGCCGGCATGCAGAAGGAACACCGAGAAAGATCGCCCCACGAGTCCTGGTGTGTCGGGATAGTACGCCTGGTATTCGGCCTGTCGCGATCCGATGTAGCCAAACACCAGCATCAGCGGCGTGGCGAACACCAGCACGGGCTGTCGCATCCAGCGGCCCATACCGAGACCGTAGTCAAGGAGCGACTGCCGGAACACAAGTTTTATTGTGGCCACCAACACGCCGATCAACAGCAAGTTACCAGCAGCCCGAAACAGTTCCGCATCGATCACCTTGTCGCCCGTGAACGAAAGCCAGGGCGAGATGTGGGCGACGAAGAACCGCGGATCGAAGATCACGTTCCAAAAGCAAAAAGCCACCGCTGTTATGAACGCAGCGATCGCTGGTCGATATTCTTCCTTGGCGAATTGTACTGACCAACTGCTGTCGCTCAAGTCCGCCTCCTCAACCTCGCTGCTGCATCAACCACTCGTAGGTGATTTGCATGGACTCCTCGAATGGCATCGGTTGATAGCCTAACTCATTCTCCGCCTTTTTTGAGGAATACGCCCATTCGGCCATGAACGTTCTCACCCAGGGAGGTGTAATCGCTGGATAGGCACCCGACCAGTGGGCGAACCACTGGAACAGGTAGGCGATGCTCATAGCGAGCGGCCTGCCGAGACTCATGCGAAAGTGTCGCTTCCCGCCGAGCTCGTCAATGGTGTCGAAGAACTCTTTCAACGTCTTGTTTTCGCCACACAGCAAGTAACGTTCATCCGGCTGTCCGCAACGCATTGCTAGCAACAGCCCCTGCACCACATCCTGCACATACACATAGTTGCCAACGTTGCGTCCACCATTCAATACGAATGGCGCCCTGCCCGAATCGTAATCGTCAATGAGCTTGGACAGCGCGTTGCCTTCAGTCAGTGGACCGGGGCCAAACACGCGCGTCGGATTGACCGTGACCACCTCCATGCCGAAATCATTCACGTACGACCGGGCAAGTTTCTCGGCATCAATTTTGCTCGCCTCATAGTGCGTGTGACAAGGGTGTTCGGGGTGTTCGTAGGTTTCATCGCAGATCTGGCCCGGGGGTGTTGGTCCCAGAGTCATCACGGTCGATGTCCAAACCACGCGGCGAACCCCCGACTCTCGGGCCACGTCTAGAACGTTTTTCAGTCCGCCTACGTTGATCTTCCAATACGTCTGAGGATCGCGAGCCCAGTTTCGCGCGTAGCCGGCCAAGTGAAAAACCTGCGTGCAACCAGCCATCGCCGAGCGAAGGGAAGCGATGTCCGTGATATCACCTCGCTGCTCGACTGCTAGACCTTCTTTCGGGTAACGGCCCGACGGCGCCGGAGAACGGTGCAGTGCGCGAACCTCCTGCCCTTGCTCGACAAGTCGGTCCACCAGATTTGAACCAATGAATCCGCTGGCACCAGTAACTAGATTTGCTTCAGAAGCTTCCATGGGGAGGGCGGAGCGGTCGTCGTTCGTGATATCAGGTGGGGAACGTTCTGCTGCATGCGTCGTTCGATTGTAACCCAAGCGGATCAAGTACAGCGAGAGAGAAATTCTGGCGAGGTGGGATAGCTCAAATCTACCAGAGGACCAACCGGCTCTGCTGGAATTACATGATCATCGCGGCAGTACCGCTGATCGGCAAGCAACAGTTCCAGAGGGTGGCCCCAGTGTAATGTTTGCCACGGAACAAGGGCTTCTGGATAACCGCGTCGGCATGGTATTTCACATCGATTCGACTTGTGTCGGGCAAGACGAACCGAATGCGGTGGCGAATGCTTGGCGAGTTGCTCAATACTGAATTAGGCAGAACGGTGCATGGTCGGCAATCCGAGCGGCGCCATTCAGGGCTTTTAACTCGATAAGAAATGCGCAACCATGCACTCGCGCACCTGCCTTTTTGACGAGACGGCAGCAGGCGTCAATGGTGCCTCCGGTGGCCAGCAGGTCATCAACTAAGAGAACACTTTGATCTTTGGAGATTCCGTCGATATGCATTTCGAGCGTGTCGGTGCCGTATTCCAACTCATAGTGAAACGCATGCGTGTCAAATGGCAGTTTGCCCGGCTTGCGAATCGGCACGAAACCAACGCCCAACTCCAGGGCCAACGGAGCGGCGAAGATGAATCCCCGCGCTTCGGCGGCGGCGATGACATCTGGAGGATTGTCACGATAGTGATCAGCCATTTGCTGAATGGACGCATGAAAGGCCGTCGTGTCGGCAAGCAGCGGCGTAATATCACGAAACATGATCCCCGGCTGCGGAAAATCGGGAATGGCTCGAACGTATGGTTTGAGATCGAAGGCGAGAAGTTCAGTCATTCATCTGCTCCGCGTAATACAATCCGGGAAGAATGTGAGAAGAGATCCACTTGATGAATCGAAGACCGTCAATTGCTACAAACTGTACGTTCGAGCCATTCCTTGGACGGCTGGAAACGGCCTCGGCCTCTGGCCTTCAGAGGGATACTCAGGGGGCGTTCCTACAAGTATTGGATTCAGCGAGTAACTGTCAGAGGCTGGCCGCTGTGGAATGGGTTGCTAAATCCTTCTTACGCCTTCGGTACCATTGCACCAGGTGCCGGCCACCGGTCGCACGATACACAAACCGGACTGCACGATACATTTTTTCATGGCTTTTTGAAAAGGCGCCGACTCGATGCCAAAAGCCATGCCGAACGGCCAGCTCCGCGTTGGTAATGTATTTGTTATCCGCCCGCATGCCGATGTAGATGTCGCAGGTAGTGCAGGGGATGTCATCCCGTGGCTCGGCGTGCCCTTGCAGCATCGCCCGTGCTTCTTTGATCTTGGGATTGTTGATGGCTTTTTCGAGGCCGTGCTCGAAGACATTGTCGCCAAAGTCTCCCCAAAAGTTGCGGCAGCACCCTAGTAGCTTGCCGTCCCAGTTGATCTGCTGCTCGAACCAGAGTTGGTGACAAATACTGCGGGAGTAGTCGACCCCCGTCGCTTCTTTGTACTGGCTTCGGGAAGCCTCTTTTCCAATCTGCAACTCGACGAACTGTCGATCCTTGATCGGAGAATACTCTTCAGACCAGTTGAGCTTCGGCTTGAAATCCATCCCCAACTCGCGGGCCATTTCGCGGGCCTTGGGAAGTTCGTGCTCGTTGTGACCGAACACGATGAATTGCCACGACATGACGGGATAGGGCGTGTTGTATTTCTTCTTGTACTCGTTGATCCGCTTGATGTTGTCGATCACCGTATCGAAGTTGCCCTTCACACGATAGATGCGATAGGTCTCATCACTTGCTCCATCGATCGAACAACTCATGCTCTTGAGCTGATACTTGACTAAGCCTTCGAGCACTTTTTCCTTCATCGTGTTCAGGTTGACGCCATTATCGGCGGTCAGTCTGATGCCCTGCTCGTGAGCAATCTTAATGATTTCCACGATCTGGGGATTCAAGAAAATCTCGCCGTAGTTCGAGAGTTCAACGTGCTGGATCGACGGATTTGCTTCGATTAGCTCTTTGAATTTTTCGGCCTGTAAATAACCGCTGGCGATGTTGGGGCGAATCGCGCCGCTCGCGGTAGGGCATTCCGGACACTTCAACTGACAAGCGCCCATGGCCTCTAGATGGATTTTCTTGGGACGTATATCTGCCGCTACAACAACATTCGTCGTCATTCAAACACCCCTGTCCAGAACTGATTACAACAGCGACGGAGAATCGTCGCATTGCCTGGCCCGCAATGCCGCCAAGAAAGAACATTTATCTATCCCGCTAATTTACCCACCATCACCAGGAAAGCAACGATTTTCCATGGTTATTCTTCATGCAAAGTCGGTATGCGCTTCGTCGCGCGCGTTTCTGCGGCCTGCGGTTGGCAGCGGGACTTGATTCTGGCGGATGCTGGGCGTTTGGTGAGAGACTTGCCGGTACCTCTGCAAATGGCCACGCCAGATGGTATCGCCCCCAATTACGCCAATACCGAGCCCAGAGGACAGTGAATTAACGCCTTTCATGGGATGTCGGATGGAGGATATTGAGTGTAGCCCCCACGTCGCTGAGCACGGCCAATCGCCGTAGCGTAAGTGAGGCGAACTGCGAAAGACTTGCCGATGGCACCCGGGTCGCTTGGTCGGGTGATCAATAAGCGTATACATCCCTAACCGGGGGGCATCATGCGAAGGAGAACCGATCCCGCCTGTGATGAACATCAGTTCTTAGGAGTGGACGTTGGAGCACGGCGACGCAACCAATTCTTGTCGTCGACGAAGAGCCATGCTTCCTTCACGCCGAACCCACGAAGAATTCGCCAGTCATGTTTGCTTCGCATCACCGAAGCGAACAGCCCTGGAATCGTCGGGACACCGGTGTCGGAAGAGTCGCGATAGGACAGATAGTCGCGCCAACGCTTGAATTGTTCCTCGCTGAACGTCTTGCCCTCGAGGATCTTCTTGGAAAAAACAAAACTGTATTCATCGCCAAACTTCGTGGCGCCAAGCGCGATCGCCGCCGCGGTGTAATCCCTGGCCTTGCTTCCACCCGCGGGATAAATCGTCGCGGACAAATTGTGGCGGCGAAGCACGTCGACGATCGGGCGGCAGGCATCAACCAGCATGCGTTGCGCTTTCTTATCATTCGGCGACGGGGGCCGCTTGGTCACGTCGTCAAATCCATAAGCCTCGATGTCCAGCGCAATGGAGCCCGTTAATTCCGCCTCGACAATGAGTCGTTCCAAAGCCTCGGCTCGTTGTTGCCAATGCGCCAGACTAAGCCACTCGGTTGGATGCAAGACATAACCACCGTGCGCCTCAATTCCCAACTTTTCTCGGGCGAATCGCAACTGTCTTTTCACCCCGATGGCCTGAGAAGCCTGATTGCCACCGTTGCGGGATCCGGGATAATACTTCGCGGTTACCCACACTGAGTTGAACGGGCGATCCTCCGGGTCGAGAAGCGATGCCCGCAGAAGGTAAGACTCTGTGTAGTACGTTCGCAAATGAACAATGGCTTCGTCAACGGTGTCTTGCGCCCGTGCCGTGCTAAATGTCGTGGAAACGCACACGCCCAAAACGGTCCCAGTGACCAACAAGCCGAAGAGCCTGAAAACGTGAGTGTTGCTCATCTTCTCACCGTCGGTCGAGTATGTCACGGATGCCAGATTTGGGTTCCATATCTCGATGAATTGTTGCGCGGAACCTATCGCAGTCCACCCCCCCCCGACACGGGAAGAAATGTCAGGCGCGTTGTGGAGGACGTGCTACTTCTCTTCATTCTCGATTGGCTTGGGCATCGAGTAGTCTCGCCAGAGGTGAATCTTGCCGTTCTTGACAACGAAAAAGCCAGCGACCGGAAAGTGCATGTCGGGCTTGTCGTCCTTCCGGTAAAAGTGATCGACACGTTCGTTGATCACGAGATTTCCAATGGCGTGCGAACGCACAATGTCCCACTGAATGCGCTCGATATTCGCGAAGAACGGTTCGATCCGCTTGATGAAGGCCTCCTTCCCTTTGATGTCGGGCATCCCCTCAAACATCTGATAGACGATCTTGTCATCGAAGTAATCCACGACCGTGTCGATTTCGATTGTTGACCAACTCTTGCAAAAGTCGTTGACCAGCTTTTCGTTTTCCCGCTCAATTGAACTTGGCTCGTCAGCAGAACCCTCGGCGCACTGCGCCTCGCCCGCCAGAGAAAAGAGAACACTCGCGCCGCCAAGGGCAAGCAAATCGCGACGATTGGTTAGCGTGGGCTGCATGGTTCGGCTCTCGTGGTTCTGAGGTGAGTCATTCGCTGCGGTGCGAGAATATTCTATCAACCAATGACAAACCCGTTTACCCCTTTAGCGACCAAGTCGAGCAGTCCAAGCTGTGCCTGACGAAATCAAGGGAGAAATGATCTTGGGGGGGCACATTGTTCGCGATGATGGTTCTTGTTCCTCTCAATGTCGCTTCATCAAGAGAAACGTCGTGTCGTTGTGCCGTCGTGGTAGTCTAGTTCCAGGGTGTCGCAGATTCCCACCACGACACAACGGCACGACGAAAGGAATATTAGGTATTTGAGCCAATCGCAACGATGTCGTGATGAATTCGATTGCCTGCATCCACGGGCGATCAAATGCTGCCCACCAGACAACGTCGGCTTCTAACCTCGGATGAGCACGTCAGGCCCTTGCCAAGTGTTTGAGGTTCATCCGATATCTCCATTGTCTGGCATGGTGATCGACCTACGACGACCTACGTAAACGGCGCCACAGGGGGATCAAGCCGGCGGCGGCGAGGCCTAACAGTACCACGGTCGAAGGCTCCGGCACGATTGTCGTGTAGCTTCCCGTGGCGATCAGGATCGCGCTGAATTCCAAGTCGATCGTTTGCCCTTCCGTCACGATAGAATCCGAGAAGGTCAGTGGAGCGGACATCAGGACGTCGACGACCAAGGTATTGCCGGTGAGGGTCAGATCTTGGGTGACCAACCCGATTTGGCCGACCGGATCGACAGTTCCCCCGAGGGGAGCATTGCTGAAATCAAGCGTGTTACTAACGAATACAGTGCCAAAACTGCCTGAAGTAACAAAGAGGCCCTCATCAACGGCGAATTCCGTAGGACTTCCTCCGCCAGGATCGAAGGTGTACGCAAACGGATCGGCGGCAAGGGTGGTCGTCAGGGGGATCGAACCATTGCTGGTAAGTAAATTGATACCCAAACCGATAAACTCGCCATCGACACTGCCGAGAATCCCCAGATCGAACACAAGTGTCTCGTCCGAAAAATCGATTTCAGCATCGTCGAAGCTGATCGACGTTGTATCGTTTGTGCCCAAGGGATCGTCGATCGCGTCATCAAGGGTAACGTCAACCGAGCCGGTCACATCGAAGGAAACGATCGCCGAAACACTCCCCCCAACAGTCGACGTAAACAGTGTCACCCCTGAGTCGGTCGTGAGGGTCAACGCGAGCGATACCGGGGCGGCTTTGGCTGTTTGCCCAAAGAAGACAAGGGGCACAAGAGCCATGCACGTGATGGATAGGTTTTTCATTTGGGGCAATCTCCAAGACAAAGCATGACCAACTACCTACGCAAACGGCGCCACAGGGGGATCAAGCCGGCGGCGGCGATGCCCAACAGCACCACGGTCGAAGGC
>CAZNXE010000104.1:4702-16891 GCA_964576465.1 uncultured Planctomycetaceae bacterium | reverse complement strand
AACCTGTTCGTCACCCTCGGCATGCCCGCCTTCATCTGGAGTTAGTCGGCAAGGCACCTGAAAAGTGCAGCGCACAGATGTGCAGTTCTTTAGATTTGGGAAGATGGGCCGGTAGGCCCGATTCTTCTCAGATTCTCAGAAAGGCACAGGAGTGTACGCTGACATGGAGCAATGGACCGAAGTCCGTCGGCGGGTTCTCGAAGAGGTAGTGCCCGATGCCGCCGAGAGACTTTCGTTGTTACCAATGAAGGTGACTCATGCCGGTCTTCGTCGTACCAGAAATCTTCTGGCGAGGCGTGGCCGTGCGAAACGATCCGCTCGATTCGTACCGACTCCGATTCGAGCAATGTCTCGGTGACTTCTTCTGATAGCTCGGTCGGGATTTTGGAGAATAAGTAGTTCACCGGCAGCGAACTCGTCATTGTGCTTCATTTCGAGTCGCCCAACGACTTCAATTTCTCCTTTAGGGCCTTGATGCGATCTTGACGTGCTGCTTCATCGGTCGGGCGATCAGGGAGTGCCGGGGCTTCTGGCTTTTTGCTTGCCGCTGCGGGTGCCTTGGGAAATGGCCGGGACGCAATCTTGGCAGTCCCTTTGGCAAATTTCCTTGACGGGATTTTAGTTTTGGACTTGGAGAATATTCTCGACGGAATCTTCTTCTTGGCGGTCGAGGATTTCTTCGATGGAATTTTCTTCGCCATGTTGCGCCTCCTTGGGGGCGAATTGACAACCGATTTATTCGTTGTCACGCTGCTCAGCGATGCCCCGTTCCAATGCGGTCATCGCTTCATCCAGTGTCCTTGCTTCGGTGTCCTCGAAGACTAGACCGCCCCCATCGAGCGCACGAACAATAAATCCGAACTGTTCTTGTTCGCCAATCTCGATCCAGCCGCCACGACGAACCCACTTGGCGACGGCAGGAAACATAGCTGCGAGCAGTGTGTCCTGGGTTATTCTGGATGGGCTAAGTGACCTCATTTGCCTTGCGTGTTCAATACCCGAATCAGCCGCAACTTCTTTCCATGCAGGCAGCGTGTGCGTCTTCACGACTTCAATCCCAAGCTCCTGTAGATGCGGTAACAGTTCTTCCCATTGCGAGTCGTCTCGCAGCAAGATTGTCGAGGGACGATGACGTGATCCTTCGACGATGGGACGCTGGATTGCTTCTGCTAGAATTCGGGCGAGATCGTTGACCGTGGGCGGTGCATTCAAAACTTGATGCGCTAGTTCGACGCCGACCTCTTGATTGACCACCATGCCTAACCAGAATTCCCCTTTCTCCTCATCGGGGATCGGTTGAAAATCTGCCTCCCACACGTCATCTTCCTGTGGATAGCGCTGCAAGCGACTCTTCACGAAGGATGAGCCTTTGCCGAGTCTTAGTTTCATGGTCGCTATCGTTTTGTCAGTCGCACCAGGGGCTTCATTCCACGTCACGGCGTTTTCACTTTTTCTTCGACACACTCCTGATTGCTTTGAATTCTGACTCATCACCCAGGTGAATGCAGATCATTCCATTCAATTCATCGCCCTCGACGACCGCCCAGCCACGGCCCGACATCGGCGTTCCATCAGCGCCGTCGCCCCCTTCCCAGGAGAACTCGACGGCTGACCTTCCATCCCTCGTCGTTGTGCGGTAGTCGATTTGTCCTTGGACGTAGCCGAACTGAAAAGAGCCGAGGCCCTTTGGCTCGAACTCGATGAAACCGTCGACTTCTTCATCGACGTATTCTTGATCCCACTGATCCATCCAGGTGATTCGCCAGCGGCCCTCAATGTCCTGCTTTGCCATGTTCATCCCCGGTCGGTTCATGTGCGAATTCTACGATCTCAATCGAGCCGACGCTCGCCCAAGAGATAGCTTTGCATGAGTTGTCGATTTTCATCGGCGGTCGATTCCGGCTCAGCGTCCTTGCACATTCGGTCGTAAACTGCATAGGCATGGTCCCAGAGTTCGGCAGCCACGGCACGGTCGATTGACTCGAATGCTGTTAGCACAATCTCGATGAGCGGCAGAAACTCGGAATCGTCAATGGCTGGATCTTCGTCTTGGCGGGCGAACATGGCATCAACTTGAGCTTTGCCAAGCCTGACCAATTGCATCCTGCTGCCATCATCCATGTGATTATTATTCCGTTTCTAGGCCAGCCCCAAATAAGAAGCGATCTTTTTCACTTGCTTCTCCGCCTCTTGTCGAGACAAGTGGCGAGTCTCCCGCAGAAACTCAATTCCTTGCTCCCGCTCACCCGTTCTCACCAGCCCGTAAAGCTGCATCTCCCACTTGGAATCGACACCGGGGGCGACAGCGGGCAGCCATTCCACACGAATGTTGCCATTGGGAATGCCACAGGTCAGGATTCGTCGTCGGTCGTCGGGAAAGTTCTGCCGTTTGTACTCGATTAGCTCGTCGATCATGGCATCCACGTCATTCGACTTAAACTCGTTCCACATTTCCGGGTTCTCGGCTTCGATCATTTCCCAAGCCGAGCGGTAGCCCTCTATGGCATGACCCAGGTCAACCGTTTTGTTCCATGCGATGTTGGCGAACATCAGTGCGACATGGGCAGCGTCGGGGTGCCGCAGCAGTCGCTCCGACATCTCCTTCATCATCTCGGACATCTTCTTGGTGTGGTGAGTCATAGTGAATTCTTGCTATCACCGGAATCTTACATCCTTCTCCAATCCGGCAGCCCCTTTTTCATCTCTCTGGTCGCCTTCTTCGGATCGAAGTCGTCCGGGTCGAATGGCCCGCTCCATTCCATGAACTCCTCGTGGCGTTCATGCTTCGGGTCGGCCAGGGCCTCCAGGTATTCCGCATAGCCCCACACTCCGCCGACATCTTCGGGTGGGCAGGCCCGCTCACCTTCCAGGCACAACGGGTACTTCTTGCCTTTCTCCAGCGGTGGGCTGCCCTCGTACAGAACTTCATGTTGCCAGTCGTCACCAAAGTCATACTCGTATTTGAAAGCGAATCGCTTGCCGGTCTTGGGCAGAATGTCGCTGACCATCGTCACCGTTGAATCAACGCACTCGAAATCCTCGAAGCCGTCGTTCAGAAGTTCTGGATCACCGTATCGTTCCCCCTTGATGTCGAACTGGTGCAAATGGGAATTGGTCCAGCCCATCGCTGTCTGGATGTGTTCGTGCAGATTGTCGAGCGTGCAGTCCTGAACCTGGATTCGCCGCCAGACCGGAGGTTGGGATTTGAGCAGCGTGATCTTGAACTGGAAGAGAACGTCAGGGTCCGACTGTGACCTGCGTTTCGACTTCTTCTTTACCGCTGGCTCAGCCTTCTCCATGATCCCCTCTTGAAGGCGATCCATCATGTGCTTGGCAACAAACAGCAACGCCACCTGCTTCTGCGGCTCGCCTTCCGGTAAGTCTTCTGCCAAGGCCATCGTCATGCTGGCAACCTCGGCCACGGTGAGAGGTTTTTCCTTCGCCAGTTTGTTCTTGATGGTCTTCGAGACACCAGGAACAAGCAAGAGAACATCCCGCTGGCCCGGTGCAAGCCAGAATTTGTCGAGTGGCTTCGTCTTGATGCGAAGCTGCTCGGCGGCCACAAGTGCCTTAGCTGCAAATTCAGCGATCTGCACGGCCTGATCGGAAATCACCTTTTCCTTCCGTGCGTTCTCGATCTTCAAAGTCTTGGGCGGCTCCTCGTCCGTGAATTTGCCGAGCAAACGCTGAATCTTCTCGAACACGGTGTCGAGCTTCTTTTCCTTCTTCTTGTCGTCGCAGTGGTTGGCTTCGGCGGCGATATAGCCACCGAAGTTGTCCAGGTCGTCGAGGGTCATCATCACGGGCTTGCCGGGCAGCGTTTCCCGAATGATTTGCTCGTATTCGTCATCCAGGCACATCAAGTCTTCGAGGACCAGCTTCCGCTCCGTAACGGTCAGCTTGAGTGGCACTTTTTCGCCGGGTTGGATTTGCTTCTCGCGGGTCATGTTGGAGTTTCCTATCTTCGATTCCGGTCATTTCTCACTGATCTTGTTCTCTACGAACCGTGCGAGATTCTCAGCATCATCCGTTCCGACACGCAGAGTGCCCTTGCGGAGCCGAAGGACTACGCAGTCCCAGCCCCACAAGTTCCAGACCCAGCCACCCCGCAAGCTCAGGTGGATTCCCCAACCATCAAGTAAGGTGGTTTTTCCAACCTCCACGCTCTCGATGTGTTCATACCGCACGTTGCGTCGCAGCAGCGGCAACGGTCCAAACCGGATCGACAGCCGATCGCTTTCGTCGCTTACGGTCAGGTGATGCAATGATGTCGCCAGGACGAATACCAAGACACCAACAATCGGGAACACATCGCGGATCGGTGGTGGATCTCGCAGAACCCAGGCCAGCACGAGAAACATGACCGCCAACCCGTACAAGAACAGACAAAGCGGCGCTCGCTGGACGTGGTAGTAGGTGGTCGGCGTACCGTTCATTAACCGCCGCTCATTTTCGCCAACACGGTGTCCATCTCGGAGGCGGTAAAGGCCCTGGCCGTGGTTGTCTGCAAGTTGCCTTGCGAACCGAGATGCAACAGCAATGCTGTGGCCGTCTCGTCATCGGGGGCGTCGAAGACCAGCAGGCCATCGTAGGCACCCAACGTCCAGTAGATGTGCTTGACCTTGATTCCTCTCTTCTTCGCCGCCGACTTCAACGCCGCCGCCCGCTTAGTCGTCTCACCAATCGCCTTGATTCCTTGTTCAGTGAACTTGATCGTGCTGACGAATGTCGCCATGTCATGACTCCTTTGCGTGTGTGAAGGGTCGTCGCAAAGGCCGTCATTCTACCAGGCTTCGGAATGGCCCGGTAGAATGACACGTTTCCCGACCCACAAGGATGATGAGACACACCGATGAAAATTCGCCTGTCTGTTTTTGGTCCTAGCGGCAATTGCTTACGACTGCGTGTGGCGCTGTCAGAGGAGGATTCCGGCGTTCAGCAGACGGCAAAACTGGACACGAAAGTCAAAGTCCAGACGGGCTACCTGCTTTATCTGCCTAAGCACTACGACAAGCACGATTCTTGGCCGCTGCTGCTCTTCCTGCACGGATTGGGTGAGCGAGGCGACGATCCCGAACTCGTCAAGAAGCTCGGTCCTTCTAAACTGATTGCCGAAGGCAAAGACTTTTCGTTCATCGTCATTTCTCTGCAATGCCCGAAAGATCGCTGGTGGAAACCGATTGAACTGGTGGCGATGCTGGATGACCTCGGTAGCAAGTACAAGGTTGATGCCGACCGCATTTACCTGACCGGCCTCAGCGTGGGCGGCTGGCCTTCTGTGCACCGGACAGGTTCGCAGCGATTGCCCCAATATGTGGAGGCGGCGAAAAGTATTGGGCCTAGCAAATCGCACATCTGCCGACGCAGGTCTTTCGCGGCACAAAAGATACCGGTGTACCCCCAGAACGGTCCCAGGTGATAGTCGATAGACTCACGCCAATCCGATCCACAAGCCGGTCACGAGGCCTGGACAGAGACGTACAATGATCTGGAGTTCTACGCGTGGTTGCTGCAGCAGAAGCGGATCAGCAAATAGTAGATGATGTCGAAGAACCAACGCCACGAACCCCGAACACCGGCGACGAAGTTCGCCAGCCTGGAGCAAAGATGCAGAAGCAAAAGCCCAAGTCCAAGACGGTCAAGAAAGGGAAGAAATGACCAAAGCATCGCCACACCAGCAGCTTGATAGGATGATTACTGGATACTGGATTTCGCAGGCAATCTACGCTGCTGCCAAGTTCAGCATTGCCGACCATCTCAAATACGGCCCCAAGTCGGTCGATGAACTGGCCGAGGCCACTTGTACCAATGCCGAGGCCCTTTACCGGCTTTTGCGGGCCTTAGCGAGCAATGGAATCTTTGCCGAAGGCGAGTCTCGTCAGTTCTCGTTGACGCCATTGGCCGAACCCTTGCAAAGCGACGTGCCGGGATCAAAACGTGCTTTGGCGTTGATGTCGGGCGACGAACAGTTCCGTGCCTGGGCGGAAATCGACTACAGCATTCAGACCGGCCGGATCGCCTTCGAGAAAGTCTATGGCAAACCAATCTTTGATTACCTGGGCGACAATCCTGACAAAGCCCGCATTTTCGATGCAGCGATGGTCGGCATTCACGGTCGTGAATCGAATGCCATTCTCGACGCCTACGACTTCTCTGACATCGGTGTTGTCGCTGACATCGGTGGCGGCAACGGATCGCAGATCATCACAATTCTGGAAAAGCACCCAAATGCGAAAGGCATCCTGTTTGACCTGCCGCATGTGATCGAGCGGGCGAAGAACCTGATCGAGTCTGCGGGCTTTTCGGATCGTTGTGAGTTGGTCGCAGACAGCTTTTTCGATGCTGTGCCCGAAGGTGCCGATGCCTACATGATGCGGCACATCATCCACGATTGGGATGACGAGAAGTCGCTGACAATCCTTCGCAACTGCCATCAAGCGATGTCGTCGAACAGCAAGCTACTGATCGTTGAGAGCGTCATTCCACCCGGCAACGAACCGTTCGGCGGCAAGTTTCTTGATTTGGTCATGCTGCTGATCCCAGGTGGAAAGGAGAGGACCGAAGACGAGTACCGCGAGTTGCTTGGCAAGGCTGGTTTCGAGCTTACACAGGTCGTCCCGACTGGCACGGAGATCAGCATCATGGAGGCGAAAAAGCGATAGAGATTGCGATGAGTCACGAGGACTTCTACGGCACCGTCAACTTCACCGTCTCCGCAGGGCTAGTGCCGTGGGGTGACCCAGGTGAGTACGTTCACACGATCACCGGAAAGGCGCTGGAGCACAACGAAAACGAGGTGGGAACGATCACCCTCAAGCTCGTGAATACCACCGAAGCGGAGAATCAGGGCGAGCGGCTCTTTGACATTTGCGATGCAGACTCAGCAGTTCTGGAAGCGATCTGCGCCACGCTGTTCGACGCTGACGGTGAAACAAAGGATGAACTCGACATCGAGTCGGGATGGAACAACCTGCTCTTCATAGAGGCCCTGGAGGTCAAGCCAGGAAACGACAGAACTTCGTTGCAAGTCAAACTGATCGAAACCGGCATCGCGGTGTTCTGCTCCGAGGGGCTGATCGTCGCAGTGGAGGCCTCGCTCGAACTATCCATCGAAGAATGGCTCGGACTCGGATTCAGGAGAATTGCGGAGTCGCCTTTTGTCTTTCGGGAGCAGTTGAAAGTGAACCCCTATGGGTAATCAACCGCCGAAAATCGTGGTGAGGCGAGCTACACCTGCCATGAATGCGGTGAAGAAATCGTGATTCCGCTAGATTTGTCGGCTGGTCCGAACCAGGAATACGTCGAAGACTGCCCCCGTCTGTTGCCGGGGATAGCTGGGCATGAGTGCACTCTGCATTCTTGAAGCCAGCTTATCGACTGCCAGGTGCGACCCGCAACATTAGCCCGAAAACATACTCGTTTGGCTGATACTCCTGAAAGAACCAAGAACTGTCTTCCCCGAGTAGTTCAGCCAAGCCTGCTGCCACGGCCGGACTGCGGCTCATGCCTTGTTCGCAGTGACACACGATCGCCCCGATGTTCTCTTTGTTTGCGGCAACGAAGTTCCAGATCGCAGTGGCATCGTCAGCGGTCATCAGTCGTCTTTCAGAGCCCGGTTCGGGCACCGCATCGTCGAAGCAGACGTAGAGAACATCACGCATGCCGACACGCTGTGGAATCCGCGCCGGAGGCTTATCTTCATCGTGGATGGAAATAACAGCGTAGCTCGTGCGGACGATGACCCCCTCTTCGATCGATGCCCGGTCAGTGACGATCAGTTGCATTTCTTCTCCACGAGTTCGTTTCCCTGGCGGTCACGGTGCGTTCGAAACGGAACGGTTGCCATCGCGCAAAAATCTTGTCCCAGGCCGATTGCTGCTCCCACGGTCATTTGGAAAAGGCCCAGTGATATTTGCCCGATGCCCTTTCCGGTCTGCCGGAAACTCGCAGCCAAGTCCGCATACAACTCTGTCTTGTCGCCGTCACCAGACCCAGCAGTTGCAGTCCAATTAGGAGTCAACTGATACAACCAAAACGTGTCCCGATCGATTTTTCCCCCAAGGGAAGCAATGACCCGCTCGTCGTCGTCACTGGTCCATTCGATGTAGCGTGTCTCGGAATTGAAACATCCATACGGCGCCTTGACGACCAGGCCTTTCGCCAGAGCGTCGCGAATGATGGCTGGGGCTTCTGCCCGTAGTCGTTGATTTTGCGGCAGTTGATTGATAGCCCCAGCGGCCATTCTCCCAAACACACCATTGATCAGGCGTCGACCCTCCCGCACCTCAAGCGGTGTCCGGCGGCGGTAAAACTCGTCGAGTACGTTTTACCAGTCTTCCCACACATCCACAGCGATCTCGGCGGCAACCATCAGCAGGGCCAGTATCAGTTTCAGCAACAACGCAACTGGATACAGCAACACGATGACGACGGTGCCCAGGAATGTGACGATGCGAGCAAAAAAAGATGTCTGGCTGCGGTGGTTCAACGATGTCTCCTGTGGGGTCGGGTTTACGTATGAGGGCCTTGCGTCGCGCATACAGAGCGAGTGGTCTGGCAACCAAGAGGTTCGGAGTGCAACGTAAAACTGCCGCGTCGCAGGTCCGTTCAGCCACGTTTATGGGCCTCATCGATCTTCCGAATCTTCTTGTGCAAGGCCTGGTAGTACGGGCCAACCAGGCTCTCCAGGGCGAGTGGCTCCAAGGGCGAACTCAAGTCGGGCCGACACGTCTTCAGAAATGAATGCACGACGAGCTTGATCATTCCAGCGGCTTGAAGCGTCGTCTGTCCTCCCCAAATCACATTGTGCGACTCGCTGATCCGCCCGATCACCCCCTCTTCGCTTACCCAGGCGATTGCATAGGCCACGTCATCTTCTTCCAGATGCCTCACGAGATCTTTGGTTTGGGCAAGGGCCAGATCTTCCTCATTCTCAAGCACCGGGAGCGGATCGTCGTCCACCGGTGGAGCCGAACCGAGTCGCTTCGGCGAGCTCGGCCCCAAGCCTTCGGGCTCGGGACTCGCCAACGTGCTGAGCATGGAATACTGAGCGTATTCTGCGAGGGCGAGCGTGGCGGATGTGCTGCGGTCTCGGGCCACGGTGACGACAATTTGTTCTTCGAAAATGATTCCCCCGAGCATCTCGCGATAGCGGGTCGACATTTCCTGAAGGATCGCAATGGGATTCATACGGTTTGGTTGTTTCTCTCCGGTCTTCTGCGATCAATCACGTGCCTGCGGTGGATCGTATTCGCGGGTCGAGCTTGTTTTCAAAGATGTGCGATCCCCTTGGCTGCTTTGGCGGTCTTCCTGTGTTTGTAGTAGATTCGAAGTTCCACGCGAGGCGGTGCCTCGAAACCAATCGACCACCCACATCACTACCGGCTCAGTACGGCGGGTCCTCGCCCCGCTTCCACCAGTCCGCTTCGTCTTCTTTCTTCTTCTTCAGAAGTTTCGCCAGCCGCCAACGTCTGGCCAATGCGGCCTCTTGTTCTTCTAGCCGCTGTTGCACTTCCATGGTCGGCACAAGCTGATGAAGCGGCCGGCGGAGTTCGCCAAAGTTGCCACGCCGCGTCTTTTCGTGAACAACGAGGGTTCGTTCCATACCCTAGGGGCCACTGCGGTCTTCTGCCCAACTCCTCCGCCGTTACGTGCCGGCCGGGGCCCAGCAACTCCAACCTCCCTGCAAAGGGTGGATCTCGCGAGATTCGCGAAAACCGGTCGATCACCTGTTGCTCGTCGTACTGCGGATCGGCATAGATAAACAGGTCCGTCAGATGCGAAAACCGCAGCAACGGTTGAAGATCCATCCCACATCCTGGATAGTAAAATGCCTGACGTAGCTCAGGATCACTCAGCATGAAGTGGTCTCCTTTTTGTCGGCGGCGCGGAGTCCGGTAGCCAGGTCACAGCCTCGCCTTCGAGATTCACCGAGAAACCGGCAAATCGAGAATGTTTGCGACGCAGTCCGACATTCGCGTTAATCACGCCGGGGGCGTGCTGATCGAAGGTGTGGTGTTCAGAGGGGGTCAATTATTCTCTGCCAACTCCAAAGCCAGATTCCACGCCCGCCTTTTCAGACGGGCTCCGGAGCCGAACCACTGCGATCGCAGCCGCCGCTCGGCTCGCAGTTCCGGCGTACCACCGCGGGTTGGTCGATGATGGTCAACGTATTCAGTCACGGCGTTGACCGCCGCCCACGCGGAGTGGCGGATCTCTGGCAAATCCTGGCCGCGACCTTCTTCGAACAGACGCACTAACGTCCGCCGTGTGTTGGTGGCGCGGGTAATGTAGCCCGTTTCCGGATCGGGATAGAGCCGATTGAAGAAGCGTTCCAGTTGATCGGGCGTTGGATAGAAGCTGGCGAGATGGTCGATCTTCAAGGCAAGATCCTCATAGAAGGACTTCGCCAGACCAAGTACCTCCCGCGCGCAGGCAATCTTCGCCTTGAGCTCACCGGCGTGACGGATGGCGACGCCTCGTCCTCGACTGCCGTATTCGGCAACGGCGAGCGTGTTCGCACAGACCACGCGGATCGGCGTGAAATAGACCCGCAGTGCCGAAGTGCCGTTGTGGGAATTGGTGAGCAGCAGAAATTGCTCGGTGATGTCATCCGAATTCCTTACCCGGATTGAGTCGGGCAATTTGGCCAACATCCAGATGCGTTCTCCACGCCCCAACGCACCGGCGGTGTGGTATCGGAGTTCGTCATCGTCGACAACGGCATCCAGGAATTTGAAGCACTCTCGATTTTGGATTGGGACGTAGCTTTCGCCGACCACGCCCAGCACTTGTCGTGAATCTTCCCGAATGACCGCTCGTCGGCCCTGCACTGGTTCGCCGTAAATCGTCTTTAGCGGACAGAGCCCGACTTCGTAGTCGAGGCCAGCTGCCTTAATGGCCTCGGCGGCCGTGGCGGGCATTTCCAATCGCGTTCCCAGGCGATGCCAGGGCAGTTGACCAAAGTAAGCCATCGCGGCGCGGCCGTTGGTGGCCGCCAGATCGTGTGTCATAAGCGGTTCCTTGCGAGGAAATTGGTTGATTCCACACTTGGTACTACGCGTGTAAAGGTCTGCACGCGCTCATTGATGCGAAGAACGGACAGTCAACAGGCCTTCTCAACTCGTGGTCGATGAAAGGGAAACAGTCAACTGTCACTGAGCGCTTCAAAACAGTACGCACCAAATCGCCATTTCCCAGGAGGTCATCTTGAATGGTGGTTGAGGCTGACTGGGAATCGTGTCGTCCTGATGGCAAGAAATAAGTTCACAACCTGTCGATGACAATCTCGACATTGTCGTGCGTCTGTTGCCGGATTTAAACAGTCGATGTACGCCAGCTCTCGCTTGCGTCTGGGGCGGACCGAACGCACGAAACGCGAGTCGCCAACTGCATTCGGTCGATGCCACCGACGCAGGTTAGCTGGCGGAAGGGATACTAGACCACAGTCGTCTTAAATACCGTCCTTTTTCGGTGCGTGTCACGCCCCACGGGTATTTGAGACGATCCGCATCGTTGCCAACCGGGCGCCTTCGACTCAGAGCAGAACCGGTCCCGCTTAACTCTCCTCCTATTTCTCATTGCCGATAGCCGAACGAAAGGTCACGACTTTTCGGGGCCCTGAACGGTTACGAGAATCACGTGCCCAAGCACTTGGTCGCCTTCGACGCAGTGCGCGTCGGCATCATTACCGGCCAAAAAGGTTGCCATCGAGATCCTCCCGATTGAGGCAGTATCCCCGTTTACGCAGCGCGCAAGAAGCATCCACAAACTGACGCCGAGTGTCTGCCACAGACCGCTGGCCAACGAGTACGGAGAACCGCAAGGAAGGATCCACCGGGATGGGGCCTCGTTCCGCAGCCGCCTTGGCAGTAGAATGTGGGCAAGCCAAAAGCCGTGATGATACGACCCCAGACTGTTGCTCTGCATGGCGGTGGCGCACCTGGATACTTTACGTTCCCCTCATTGGCTCCATCATCATTTCCGAGCAGACTCCGGCCACAGAAGAAACGTAGTCTTCGCTCCGAGGCTTTGAGCTGGAGAGAAACATAGGTCCCACGTGACTGTAAGTTACGGTGTACTACCGCGTCGTCGTGCAACCGAACCACACAATTTGCAAAGGTGGCACGCGCGATGACCAATCATTTTCCCATGCACAACGGGACGGTTGAAGCTCCCCGCACAATCATT
>CAZNXE010000104.1:0-4685 GCA_964576465.1 uncultured Planctomycetaceae bacterium | reverse complement strand
CGGGATTGGCGATCGTTTGCAGCCGTTTACGCACCAGTTCCCCAAGTGCTTGGCGCCGGTAAGTGGCGTGCCGATTCTTGTCAACGCACTGACCCATCTCAGTGATGTCGGCGTGCATGAAGTCGTGATCGTCGTCGGACACCACAAGGAGAAGATCTGCGAGCGCGTCGGGGACACTTTCCAGGACATGAAGGTCACCTACATCGAATCTGAGAAATACGCGACCACAAACAACATCTATTCACTGTGGCTTGCCCGCAAGCATCTCACTGAGGATGTTCTCTTGTTGGAGGCCGACGTGTTTTTCGAGCGGCGGCTCCTCGAACGAATGCTCTCTCATGTCAGTGGGAGCCTTGCCGCCGTGTCCCGGCACCAGTCCTGGATGTCCGGCACCGTCGTGAGCGTCAACAAGTCGGGCAACATACAAGCACTGATGGACGCTCGGGAGCAAGGTCCGGACTTCGATTATTCCAAGGTCTTCAAAACCGCCAACATCTATCTCTTCCGAGCAGATTTCCTGTGTCGGTACTTTGTGCCGCACCTCGAGGCCTACATCACCTCAGGCGACATTGACGAGTACTACGAGGTCATTCTTCACGCGATGGCTCATCGCGGGAAACACGATCTGCGCGCTGTCCAGTGCGACGATCTCCGTTGGTACGAGATTGATGACGAGGTTGATCGGCTTGATGCTGAATACCTGTTCTCGACGCAGGAACGCCGCTACGAACTCATCTCCGGGGAACATGGAGGGTATTGGCGTTACGATTTCGTGGATCACGCCTTGCTCTACAACCTCTATTACCCACCGGAACCGGTCTTCGCACACATCAGCAATCATCTTCATGAACTGGTCTTGAACTACCCGGTCGCCCAGCGCCCCCTCGCCCGTATGGTCGGTACGCTAATCAACCAACCTGAAGAGAGAATCGTAGTCAGCAACGGTGCTTCAGAGATCATCAAGATCATCGCAAGCCAGATCACCCGGCGGCTGATCGTTCCTGTGCCCACGTTTAACGAATACGAAGAAGCCATGCCCGAGGGGCAGCTCATTCGTTTTGCCTTGGGCCCACCATCCTTCCAGCTGGATGTAGATGCGTTTGCCGAGGAGGCGGCTCGCTGCGAGGCCAGTATGGCGGTCGTGGTTACCCCCAATAACCCCACCTCTTTATCGGTTCCGAGGTCCGACCTTTGTCGGCTCGCGGAAAAGCTCGGCAGACAGAACTGCACTCTTGTTGTCGACGAATCCTTTATCGATTTCACTCGGGAGCCTGATCGAGAAACCTTGAGCAACGAGATCGATACCTACCAGAATCTGGTTATCGTCAAAAGCATGGGCAAAGCATTCGGGATCGGAGGACTGCGGTTGGGCTACTTGCTAACTGCTAACAGCGAGGTTGCCGAATCAGTACGTAGTCAAGTGCCGATCTGGAACGTAAACGGATTTGCGGAATCGTTCTTGCGCCTGGCACCGCAGTATCGGAGGCAGTTTAAAGAGAGCTGTATCCAGGTACGCATGGATCGAGACGATTTGTACCAGCGTCTGAATTCTATTCGAGGGATGACCGTTTACTGGCCGGATGCAAACTTCGTCTTCTGCCGTCTTCCAGATGGTGCACCAAGTGGGCCCGAGGTGACTCGGGCCTTGTTCGTGGAGCACAATATTCTCATCAAGCACTGCGCGGGAAAGACCATGCCGGATCCCGATCGCTACCTGCGGATCGCGTCGCGGACGCGGAATGAGAACGCTAAGCTCGCCGAAGCTTTGGAAACCATCATCGATTCTCAGTCACAAGCAACAAACGTCGATGGATAACGAATCGCCCCGAGGAATCGGGATTGAACACACTCAGGCTGCCGCCAAGGACACCCCAGCGGTCCGTTCCTATCGCGGGAGTATTTTCGCGCATGCTGCAGATCTCGCCAACGCCTGCACCTTGGCAGGACTGTTCTGCGGCGTGCTGGGGATCTACTTTGCGATGCGAGGTGTCTTCTCGGCGGCGGTTATCGCATTACTTTGGGCAACTTTCTTTGACTGGTTCGATGGCCCGATTGCACGCCGCATGAAAGGCCGGACGACTGAACTCCGAGCTCTGGGAGGGCAGCTTGACTCGCTGGTTGACATCGTCAGCAGTGGCGTTGGTCCGGCGATTCTCCTCTTGAGTATCGGTGAGTTCAGTCCGTGGTTCATTCCGGGAGCATTTGCGCTGGTTGCCGCCGGAGTACTACGGCTCAGCTATTTCAATGTCTTCGGTCTCGAAGACGACTCCACCTACTTGGGCCTGCCGATCGATCACAACGTTATTTTTGTGGCGTTGGTGTTCTTACTGGAAGGTCAGATAGGAGGAACTGCATTCGCCATCGTCCTCTACATGGCGATCGTGATGCTCGCCGTTCTGAGCGTCATGCCATTCCGGATGCCGAAGGTCGGCGGCCGCTGGTATTTCGTGTTTTCCGTTTTCGTTGTATCGCTAACAGCCGTATATGGGTGGCGACTATGGGCTGACACCCCGTAAGTTACCTCGTCATCTCGATTCCGGAGAACGCAATCGGAAAAAGTGGTTTTGCAGACGGGGCCATTTGATCTGGAGTCGTGACAACACGCGGGGCAACAACCAAAAAGTGAGCGGAGCGATCGCCCTCAACGAATACCAAGTAAGAGCCCCAAGGAAAGGGGACTGCGCCGGCAGGAAGCGCAGGTTCTTTCGCCGTATCTCGACCAACTCCACTGCGACTTCCATGTTCGTGTATGCGTAGTTGCGGCGAACCTCGGACGTTGGGAAACCCGCTTCCCGAAACAGGTCTTGGTAAAGGCCCACGCTTCGATAGACCGCTTGGTAGTCTCCCCGGGGGGTCCGTTTGCCTTGGGGCACGGTCGTTTCGCGGAGAACGATGGATGCTCCAGAAGCAAGACTGTCCTTAAGCGAACGAAGAATTGCTACGGCATCGGGGTCGTTCAGGTACATGCATAGGCCCCCAAGAAAAATCAGATCGAAGGGGCCGGCGGGGAGATCCTGTCGTACATCACATTCGACAATCTTCGCGCTGGGAAAGGGAGCCAGAAGAGTCCGGGCTGCCGCCACCATGGATGGGCTTTGTTCGATCCCGACGACACTACTGTACCGGTCTGCAAAGATCTTGGTCCAAGTCCCGGCGCCGCAACCGAGATCGAGTACTCGGCCCGCTGGGGGCACCGCCTCGAGCCAATCGGCGATCGTCTTGATCTCTTTGCGCATGCGGTAACGAACAGAGTTTTTGGGAAGGTTCTGCTCGTGGGCCATATAGCTGGCGGTCGCCGCGGTGTTACTGCCTGCCGATTGAAAATAGCGACGAACGACCGTGTAGTCGATACGCTGCTCTGACGAGTCAGGCCTGTTCATGGCTGATCCATAGCGAATGCTGGTTCGTATACCCTGGAGGACATTCTCGATAGTATCCCAGCGCCACTGTGGCATTGCGAGGCCGGCATGACTGCAAATTGCGTAAGCGATTGAAAATCTGATCCCGCGGCGCCCCAGATGCAACCCGGCGACCGCCGTTCCTGCAACTTGTTACTTGCGTGAATCGTGGGGCCGGCGGTTGACTCACGCTAATCGCGATGTGCATCGACGAAAAGCTGGCCGAATGGCGGCCCGAGACTCCAGAGGTAGCGAGTCCTGTAAATGGTTCCTTTGACGGGATTCTGGCGCCGAAACCGGGTAGCCGCCATTGGTTCTACCCTCGGCGTCTCAAAACCCATGTCAGAAATCAAAATGCCAAGAAACGTCAAATCTGCCGGTTGATGGCACAGCAAGAATGCAGATCTATAGGCACGATGCGCCCAGGCCGTCGCCACCAAAGTCGCGCCGCAAGCTCGGTCCAGTCGGTCTTGATATTGTCGTCTGGGACTTGCCTCACGAACCATCTTCGTTGCGACCCACCGAGTGCAAATCCGTGGGTCACCTAACGCGCGTCGGTGACGCACGCCGATTGAAGTTGGCCAAACGCGTTAACCTGCGGCGGTCCATTTCACTCGTCGTACCACAACAACCGTCGGGCCAAAAAAAGCGAATTAGTCGGGGCCGTTCGTGGCTGGCATTCGTGACTCATGACGGTTCGACCTTGGTCACAAACACAATCTAAACGCAGACCATGAACGGTCTGGCCTCGCGTCATCATGTGGATGACACGTTCACCAACTCTCACTTCCCCTGGGGCGACCCTGAATCCGGGTAACTCACGTTACCGTTCTCCATGACGCCCGCTTTGAGCCACTTGTCGATCAGACGCAACAACACGCCATCACGCACCCTAAGTTGAAGAAACTGTCTCAGATAATGGTGATCCAAATTGTCAAAGAACTTTTGGATATCGACCTCTAATACTGTGCCGCCTAGTGGCCGACGGTTCATCGTCTGATCGCGGAAAGACGTCAACGCGTCATGTGCTGATCGGCCAGGACGGAAACCGAAGGAACCGTCCAAGAAGTCCTGTTCATAGATCGGTTCCAACAACATGACCACCGCACGCTGAAGGAGCTTGTCCTCCAGGGTGGGAATTCCTAGCGGGCGAGTCTCAGTACTTGAGCCCCTCCAGATCTATCGAACTCCGGCAAAGCCGAAAATCAGCACACCGCCCTGTGAACGGTTACGATCTGCGGTAGCTGTGCAAATGGCGGTTAACGGAACAGATGTACCTTGATCGCT
>CAZNXE010000103.1:0-17018 GCA_964576465.1 uncultured Planctomycetaceae bacterium | reverse complement strand
CTGGCTATGTGGTGATCGCGATTTGCGACATCCAGCTACAGCGGTGGCTTGCCTTCGATGAGATGGACGTGAGCATCGTTGAAGTCGACGCCAAGGTGCTAAATGAGCCGGCACCGACAAGTGAACCCAACGGCGCCAAGCTCGTTCGGATGCAGGTTCGCGATTGTGGCAGCGCGTTGGACCCTAGCAGCGAAGGTGCTGACGCGGCGGCAGGAACGGTTGTTATGGCTCCGCAGTATCCAGTCGCGCCGGAGTTGAAAGCGGCCCCATTAACCGATGCCCATCTGCCGCGCCCGACGTTGGAACAAGTGTACAAGAGCCTGTTTCATGGTCCGCTATTTCAAGGCGTGCAGAGTCTCGATACCTGCGGTGAGAATGGCATCGATGCTTCGATTCGCGTGTTGCCCCGGCAAGGGCTTTTTCGCTCAAACGACAATCCACGGTTCGTGTTCGATCCGGTCTTTATCGATGTGTCGATGCACCCAACGGTTGCTTGGCATCTCGAGCAGCCGGATCAGTCGGGACGAATTTTGCTTCCATACGAAATGAAGCGGATCGAGTTCTTCGGACCTTGTCCTGCGCCGGGCAGCAGTTTTTTGAACCGGTCGCGAGTCGCGCATGCTTCGGCACGGCAATTTCACCAAGATGGGGAAATCATCGCAGCCGATGGCAAGCCATGGTGCCGGCTTATCGGGGTTCGAAGCTGGCGATTCTACTTACCGTATGGCGAGGTCAACTTCAACGGTCCCAAAGACGAATACTTTCTCACAAAAGACTGGCCACAAGCGATGCCAGGCAGCGTCGAATCGCTTGCGGCAGACGACGAACCGACCGCTTTCGGCGGGCTTGATGCACCACAGCGGGTTGAAAACTGGTGCGTTCGCTTTGAGCCGAGTCCCGATCTGATGCAGCCTTCGCTACAAGGTGCCGCGGCGCAAGTTACGCTCAGCCGGCAAGAACGACAGGTGTTCCGCGAATTGCGGGCATCGTCCGCCGAGCGCTCTCGTTGGCTCTTTGGCAGGGTTGCGGCCAAAGACGCCGCTCGCATTCTGTGGCGTTTGCACCACGAAGATCGCTTGTTCCCGGCAGACATCGAGATCGACTGCGACGATTTAGGGCGCTATCGTGCTTCGCCCTGCGCAGCACGCCGTCCGTCTGACTTTCCCAACGTTTCGTTCGCGGCAACCGACGGATTCATGGTTGCCGCCGCGGCGATGGGCGTGCCAGTGGGAGTTGCCATTGAAGCATGTGGCGACGGTGCCGAAGAGAATTCTCTTGACCAAGCTATCGAAGACGCGATGGCAACAGCGACGGATGCCCAAGCCGATCTTGCCCCGCGTTTGCTTGCCGCCCGAGAGGCGGTGGCGCAGGCGTTGGGAACGAAGGTTGTTCGCGATCCGCGGCAAGTGACCATCGTCCGCTGGGATTCCAACGGCAATATCTATGTGACCCTTGATGCACAGGCATGCACGGTGTATCCAGAGTTTCTTGGCAAACGAATCATGGTCCGCACGGTTCGTTGCAAGGACATGATCATCGCCACGACCCTCGGCCAATGCGAGGCGCCCCAGCCATGAAAACTGCAAGCGACATCCTGAACGACCTCGAACAGATTCTTTGCAACTTTCAGGGGCGAGAATACTCCGGCGAGATGACGGCCGACACAAGCTTCTTTGGCGACTTGGGCTTCGCCTCGATCGATGCCGTGGTGTTGGGCGAAACGCTCCAAGAAAAGTACGCCCTGGTGTTCCCCTTTCACGAACTTCTTGCCGAACTCAGCAAACAGGGTGCCCAAGACTTGACCTTGGGTGAAATGGCCAACTACTTGCAACGGTATTTAGAAGCCGTGAAGGAAGGTTGAGCCATGCCAAACATTACGTTGGGCGACTTATCGTTCCATTACCAACAGACCGGCACCGGGCCCGATGTGGTGCTGCTGCATGGCTTCACCAGCAACTTGGCCATGTGGATGTTTTCACCTCTGTTGCCAGCACTCTCGACCGAGTTTCGCGTTACCAGCTACGACCTACGTGGGCACGGGATGACCGATGTGCCGATGTCAGGGTACACCTCTGATGTGATGGCCAACGACTACGCTCAACTGCACGATGCGCTGCAGCTCAAGCCCGCCTATCTTGTGGGGCACAGCATCGGTGGCGTGATCGCAATGCACGCGGCATTGCTCTATCCAGACAAGGTCGCTGGCGTGATTCTCTCGGACTGTTATTTTCCAGGGCTGGCAGACATCGAACCGAATATGGAACAGAGCGAAGCATGGCTTGGGCTGCGCGATGCGTTCGAGAAGGCCGGAGAAGACCTTGGCAGCGCGGTCGATTTCAAGCGGTTGTTCGACATCGTGGCGCAATTTTCTCCCGAACAAATGAAGATCATCGAGACCGAACTTGGCCCCGAAGCATCGCGCTGGTTCAGCCAAATGCCGCAGTTGGCCCAAACCTCGGCTGCCCAAGAGGCCTTCAGCCCCGCGGGGCTTGATGCCGATGCAATACGACAAGTTCTACAACCCGTGGTTGCGTTGTACGATGAGTACAGCCCGTTCCAGGCGACGTTTCGATTCCTCACCGACAATCTTCCCAACGTTGAAGGCGACATTGTGCCCGAGGCCCAGCATCTTGCCTTGTTGGAGAACCCCGAGGGTTTCGTGGAACGGGTACAGTATCATCTACGGCGGTTGGCCAACCTCGACGGCGCCGCCACGCCCGCGGAACCTCCAATACCTACAGACAGTTGAGGCACGCGCGCGATGTGGTTCTTGACCTTCATCTTGATCAATCTTCGCTATCGGCTGGCACGCACCATGCTCACCGCCGGGGGGATCGCGGTTGCCATCGCAACGGCGGTTGTCTTATTGGGTGTCTCGCACGACTTCAAACAATCGGCCTACGAATCGCTGAGTAGTGGTGGCGTAGAGATTCTCGTCATCCAAGAGGGCGTCCTCGATCAACTCAGCAGCGATTTAGACGCGAGCTTGGCAGTTCGCATACGCGAAGTCCCGGGGGTCAACGGTGTCTCACCCGGCTTGTTGGAATTGATCGACTACTCAAAGACCAGCGATGTGATCAGCGTCTTGGTCCAAGGTTGGGAGCCCGGTACGTTCCTGCTTGATGAGCTTAAGTTCATCGAAGGGGGCCCCTATACTTCCAACGACAACAAAGTCGCGTTGCTGGGAAAGACGATTTCCCAGAACCTCGACAAGCATGTGGGCGACGTGATCGTGATTCAGCGTGAGGAGTTCAAAGTTGTCGGCGTCTATCAGAGTTATAACGTCTTCGAGAACGGTGCCATCACCGTTCCGCTGAAGCAACTGCAAGAAGTGATGTTTCGCGAAAACAGCGCGACAGGTTTCTCGGTGCGGCTCGATCATACCGCGATGGGCGATGCCACGAACCAGGACATTTGCCGACAAATCAATGCGTTGCGAAACGAACAAGGAAAATCGTATGGTGTCATCGCCATGCCCACGCAAGAATACATCAGCAACTCCGTCTATCTGAAGACGGCGCAAGCCATGGCTTGGTTGACATCGCTAATTGCTGTCGCCGTCGGCAGCTTCGGAATGCTGAACACGATGTTGATGTCCGTGATTGAGCGAATCCGCGAAATTAGTATCCTGAGGGCAATCGGCTGGCGGCGCGGGCGCATTGTACGAATGATTATGAGCGAATGCGTTTTCATCAGTCTTCTTGGAGCACTGATAGGCAGCACGATTGCGGTCCTCTTTACCTGGTGGTTGGCAACCCTGCCAGCGGTCAGCGGTTTTGTTCGGGGCAACGTAGCTCTGGACGTATTGGGGATCGGCCTGATGCTGGCGATTGGTGTCGCCTTGGTCGGCGGGGCGTATCCAGCGTATCAGGCGTCTCGTCTACAGCCATCGGAGGGTTTGAGTCATGAGTAAGGAAACCGGCGACACGCCGCTATTGCGCATCGAATCGGTTGGTCGTAAGTACCCCGACGGCAACGTCACCGCCTTGGAGAACGTCAACTTGGCGATCGACGTTGGCGAATATGTTGCCATCATGGGGCCCAGCGGCAGTGGCAAGTCGACGTTGCTAAATATCTTGGGAACACTCGACCGCCCCACCTCCGGCGAAGTGTACTTCGAGGGCAACCCGATCAGCAAGATGAAGGACACCGACCGAATTCGCTCGCAGCAGATTGGGTTCATCTTTCAGTCGTTTCTGTTGTTACCGACACTAAGCTCGGTGCAAAATGTGCAAGTCCCGATGTTCGAGGGACCACTGCCCGCCGCGGCACGGCAGAAAAAAGCCGCCGAGTTGCTTGAATTGGTCAGTATGCAGCACCGTGCTAACCATCGCCCGAACCAACTTTCTGTTGGCGAGCGTCAACGGGTGGCCATCGCCCGCGCATTGGCGAACGACCCTTCACTGCTGTTGGCAGACGAGCCGACGGGGAACCTTGACTCGCACACGGGCGAAGCGATTCTTAATCTATTCGATCGCCTGCATCGCGAACGAGGTTTGACATTGATCGTCGTCACGCACAGCGACGAGGTCGCCGAACGGGCCGAGCGTGTGATTCGCATTAGCGATGGGCGTGTGGTTGAGGACCGTCGCGTTCATCGCGATACGGTTTCGGTTGAATCATGATCGAACTATTGACTCCGCTGCTAGTCGTATTGCTTCTCGGTGGCGATCCGTCGCATCAACAAGCGAACCCCGTGTTCGACGAATTGCTGGAGCAGGGTGTCGCGGTTTCCTCAGACGTTTCACGTCCGCTCCCCCCGCCGACCATGGCAGATGGTTTGGGCGAAGCAGCGCAACAAGCGATCATCGCCGAGGTTGCCGGAACGGACTACACGCCCGACCAACTACTCCGCAAGTCGGTCGTTTCACGACATGTGCTGCACTTGGAACATCTCGTCGATCAGCAGGCACCTACACGCCGCGCCGACACGTGGTTCATCGCATACGGTGATCTCGACGCCATTTCCGACAAAGAATTTCTCGACCAACTGCTCGACTCTAGCAGTGGGGATGATGAAATCGGCGATCAGGGTCATACGCTTACTGCTGATGAATTGTCCGCCCGTGGGATCGCTGTCGATCAGGCGAGTGTGGAGCATGAAAGTTTTGCCAACGGCAGCTATCGCTTGATTAAGAAGGTTGAAGTCCAAGGGACGTTGCACTCTTATTGGAGTCGCACGCCTGATTCCATCGTGGTTGCCGGCTTATTGGATCCGCGATTCAACGACGACGAGGAGTTTCCCAATCTGTGGCGCACGTTGGAACGCGGGACCACGGGCAAACTTCAACTAGGCCCCGCCAGGCCCTATCAAGGCACGGGCTTCTATCTGAAGATTACCCGACTGGTGCAGCCCGCCGGAGCGCTGTTTGTCGAGGCGCACCTTCTTCTATCCGAGCCGCACGCATGGTTCGACGGAGCCAACCTGTTGGGGTCGAAGTTGCCAGCAGTCGTTCAAAACCGAGTCCGCGCAACCCGTCGAGAATTTCTTCGGGCATCTCGATAGGCTCTCAGTCGGCTACCCAGAGTGGCGCTCCGCTTACTCTGGGCTTTGTTGTTGTACCCCTGCGGAGTAATTCCCGCTTGTGCGTCCGCCCTTTTTTCGAGGGCATCCTCAGCCACCAACTCTGCTGGTTGTGAGTGACGACCCCGCGTGCGAGCACCTATTCCTCATCGCTTGCAACAACGGCTGCCAGCCGGCTGACCCATTCTGGTGTGCGGCGCATGAGTCCGCCGCCCTTTGCATAGCTGCCGACGAGGCGAACGCCGATGAGATCCAATTCGGGAATGACCGTTAGATTGTTCCCAAACAGCCCGAGGGCATTGTAGTTGTGGGGAACGTTCTCGAGATCGAAATCGACCCACCACAACAGTCCGTACGGTTGCTGACGACCTCCAACGGAATCGATCTGGATGCGCTCGTTGGTGGCCTCTTCGATCCAATCGGCACTCAGCAATTGGCGACCATTCCATTTGCCACGGTGAAGGAATAATTGTCCGAAGCGAGCCAAGTCGGCCGTAGTGCTTTGGATGCCGGCATAGGTGATGACGTTGCCCGCCTTGTCGCGACGCCATGACGTGTCATTCATTTCCAGTGGTTGCCACACCGTTTCTCGCATGAATTCTTCGGGATCCTTCCCGGAAGCCGCCGTGATGATGGCCGAAAGCACGTTGCAGCCGGCGTTGTTGTAACGGCATTTGTCACCCGGCGTTGTAAGGATCTTGCCCTCGAGCGCAGTGGTCAATTGGTTTTTTGAAAAGAAGAACTTACCCGACTCTTCAAGCCCTGATGTTTGTTCAAGCAAATGACGCAGGGTGATGTCTGCTTTTTCGCCCTCGTTCCAAGAAGGAACGTACTTGCCGACTTTGTCTTCGAGCGTGTCGATCTTGCCCTGATCGATGAGTATTCCAATGCAGGTTGAAGCGTAGGACTTCGACACGGACCACACTTCAAACGACGTCTCGGCGTTCGCATCGTTCCAATACCACTGCGCCACCACCTTGTCTTTGTGCAATACCATCGCCGCCAGCGTGTTCGTTTCGTCCAACAAGGCCTTTAATTCAGCGAGCCCCTGTTGGCGAATGGCCGCATCAGACGGCGAATCAACGGTCGCCACCGGATCGTCGCCGAACGTCGAAGGTGAGAAAATCGGCAGCAGACAGGCGGCAAAAACAAGCCGCCAAACGTTCGTTCGTGATCGAAGGCGCATTCTCGTCCCCATGAGGCGGAAAGGAAAAAAGGAATCAATTCGGGCTTAGGCCATTGAGATGAGAATACGACAGTCAGGATCATTTTGCGAACATTCCACGACCAGAAGCTCACGAAACCGCACTCCTAGGCGTGCTGCAGATAAGAACGTACCAATCACAACCCGACGCGTGAGCGAGGGAACGCAGTGTATTACCGGTTGGTCCCTCGCTGACGCGTCCCTTTGGTAAATTCTCATTCGCCGCTCGCCTTAAAGTATGTGTTCAAGATCGGCTGCCAAATAGATCGTGCCGGGCCACGGCGACAGACGATCCTTCCTGCAGCGGCATTCGCAGGGGCTTGACACATGTACTAATGTACACTGTTTTCTGGCATTTATGACCCCATTCATCGGACATGTGGATGCCGACTGTTTTTATGTCTCGGCGGAACGAGTGCGGCTGCCGCACTTGCTCGGTTTGCCGGTCGGCGTGCTTGGTAACCACGGCGCCTGCATCATCGCCAAGAGCTACGAAATGAAAGCCGCCGGAGTCACGACGGGGATGCCCATTTGGGATGCCCTGCCTGTTTGCCCTGATGGCATCTATATCAAGCGTGATTTCACGTGGTACGAAACGCTATCCAGACGCATGCTTGCCGTCGTCAAGGCGAGTAGTCCACTGGTTGAATACTACTCCATTGATGAGATGTTTTTTGATGTCAAGCATCCGGGAACAGAGCAAGCAAGAGATTTACAGAAGAGGGTGCTCGACCGTGTTGGGGTGCCGGTGAGCGTTGGGATCGCACCGACCAGGACACTCGCCAAACTGGCCTCAGACACCAACAAACCCTTCGGGTATCACGTTGTCCGCAATGACGACGACCGCATCGCACTGTTGCAAGCGATGCCAGTCACCGAAATTACAGGCATTGCGCGCCGCAGCGCGGCCAAACTAGCAGGGCACGGCATCACAACCTGTGATCAATTTGCACAGGCAGATCGGCGTTTGATCCGCCGACTGTTGACGAAACGTGGCGAGGATTTGTGGTGGGAGCTGAATGGCGATGCCGTGATTCCTATTTCTCCCACGCGGCCACGACACAAATTCATCGCGCGGGGTGGAAGCTTGGGGCGAGCGACCGCGGACATCGATCGGTTGCAGGCCTTCGTTGTTCGCAATATCGAGCGACTGGTGGAGGCGCTGAACTACTACCAACTCGGCTGCGATCAACTCATTCTTGATTTGTCATTCAAGCCATCGGGACGTGGCGTGCTGCGCGAAAGTATGATGGCCACGTCATGGCGATTTGAAGAGCTATGCCTTGCGGCGCTTCGTTTGCTGCGCCGCCTTTGGACAGGAAACGCAAGCGTGCATTACATGCACGTCATTGCCGGTCGGCTGCGAAACCGCAAGCATGCACAGCGGAGCCTCTTTCCGATGGGTGACGAACGGGAAGAAGTGATCGATCGCCTTAAACACAAAGTGAACGAATCCATTGGACGCTTCGCCCTAAGAAGCGGGTCGACGCTGCCGTTGGCAGACGTGTATGGCGACCCCGCGAACGCTTACGATATCTGTGACATCTACGGTAAGTCTTGTTTTTGAGGAACGCTCCCATGTGTCGAGCTATCTCGATCCTGAAAGCTCGGATCAACCTTGAACTGCTTGAGGAATACAACTTGCAAAGCCGTATCAGGCAGCGAGGCGACAGCGGGGTTGAAGAGGTTGTCTTCGATTTCGCGGACCGCAACCAAAATCCGCAATTGCCCGTGATCCACGATGGACGCATGCGTGTGTACGAATGGGGCAATCGCGGTGGGGGTGTCGCGAAGCTCCCAAAAACAGGATGGTGCCGAGAGGAAAGCCTGAACGCAGGAAAATGGCGATGGCTATCGCCAGAGCAGGTTGTGATACCCGCGCAGTTTGGCTTGGAGAAGGGGATCTGGTTTTCCATTACCGAGGGGATCAAGGGGATTGTCGTGCAGGATCAATCCGACCAACCCCACGTCTACATGCTCACGCAAGGTGCCAGCACCTATTATCAGAACATGACCAAGCACCAGCGCATGCCGGTGTTGATCGGGGAGCAAATCTAAACGTCCTACGCTGAGCGTCAAGCACAGGCACTGTGCTCTCCCACCAACGGTCAGATGCCACGTCTCAGAGTGATTGCCTTCGATTGGCGATTCGTTACGATAGCGAGATCGCGACAGCACTTCGCAAGCGAAACCATCACCAGCGGCAGAACATTCGAGGACGTCGATGACCAGCGACCAGCCATCAGAGTTGCAACAGACCAAGCAAACGCTTCGCACTGAAGCGCATGCCCGGCGCAAGGCGCAAGAGAACAAGGACGCATTGAGCAAAACGATTTGCGAAACGTTCGTCGCCATGCCGTCGTTTGAGAAGGCCGACACGGTGCTGTTCTATGTCGACGTCCGCAGTGAGGTCCGCACCCGGCACTACCTTCCGGCGGCATTGGAACACGACAAGAAGATCGTGGTTCCCTGGTGCAACGACGAGGGAGAACTCGAGCTGTTCCATCTGGAGTCGATGGATGAACTTGAAATCGGGATGTACAAGATCCTGGAACCACGCCCCGACCTGCGGCACACGCCCGACAAACAAGTTGCAGTCCAATCGCTCGATCTGATTATGGTGCCCGGCGTGGCCTTCGATCAACAAGGTGGCCGCATGGGGCATGGCAAGGGCTACTACGACAAGCTGCTACAGCACGCCCGGCCCGATGCACCGCTGGTGGCGCCAGCTTTTGAGTGCCAACTGTTCCCAGAGATTCCCATGGACTCGCACGACATCTACATGGATCTTGTGATTACTGAGAAATCCACCTATCCAGGACGAGGCCGATCATAACTGTGTCCACGGAACCTCGCGCCATTGTTGAAGATACTTACGCCGAAGCGTTTCGCAGCATCCATGCCGAGGTATTGATCACCGCGCGCGATCGACATTGGCTCGATCATGCGGTCTCCGCGGCAACTGGCAACGCATCTAGCACGATCTTGTGCGATTGCGAAGCAGGGCTCGACCGCTATGTTGGCCCCGGCGGGGACGAGACATTCGAGACGCCCGACGGTCGACCGGGAGCCGTGGTGCAGTTTCACGTTCCCCGTTTTCGCAAAGACCGCGTCACAGCACTCGAGCGATCGCTGCTGGTTCGCATCAGCCAGAATGTGCTGACGTGCCCCACCACCTGCTGCTTCAATCTTCTGGAAACCGACGACTACTATAAGCTCGGTCGTAAGATTGCCTTCTTTGGCGACGGCTATCAATTTCGCGATACGCGACATGGCCGGTCGATGTGGGTCATCCCAATCTTGGGCGGTGAGTTCGCGCTCGATCGCCGCTTCGGCTACAGCAATGGCTTGATGGGCGGCAACCTGTGGTTCATGGGCACCGATCTCGATTCCGCCTTGGAAGCGACCCAACGGGCGCATGCAGCCGTGACGGAGTCGCCGGGAGTAATCATGCCCTTTCCAGGGGGAATCGCCGCCAGCGGGTCGAAAACTGGCAGCCGCTATTCGTTTTCGGTCGCCAGTACCTTTGAAGACTATTGCCCCACGTTACGTGAAACTTTGGGCGAACAATCGAAGGTTCCCGATGGCGTTACGTCGATCATGGAAATCATCATCAACGGACGCGACTTGGAATCGATCATTCAGGCCACGCAAGCAGCCATCGCAGCCTCGGTCGATTCGCCAGGGCTGCTACGCATCTCGGCCGGGAATTACAATGGCCGACTCGGAAAGAGCTTCATCTACCTTCATCCCGACAAACAACCGGCCAAGTAGCGGGCTGGTGTCGTGGGCAAGCTATTCGTTTAACGATCGCTCTCGCCTCGCTTGACGGCCGAGAGGCAGACCTCTTGGCGGTTGTATTGAAGTTGCCGAACGCGAACATCGCTATATCCCCAGCCGCGAACACGCTTGCAAAACGCCGGGATGTTTTTGGCCATTTTCCAATCCAAAAGTTTCAGCGTCAGCAGCAAGCCGGGGATATTGATGCTGGAATGCGTGACGATCGACTCGACGGTTTTCAAGGTTGTCTCGGGCGCGACGATCATGTCGGCAACCAATAACCGCGTGTCCCGCAACAGGCGCAGCTGAACATCTGCTCCACGTCGACGAAGGTGCGTGAAACTTGGCGACACCAGCACCACCGGGTCAACATCCGCCGGGTCGACGCCAATGACCTGAAGCCCATGATCTAGCATCGCCTGCGCCGAACCGCCCGGGGCACAACCTAATTCCGTAGCCACTTGGCCGGGCCGAAGCGGCATCCGCAGCCATCGCATGGCCTCGACCATCTTCAAATAAGAGCGGGAAACCGCATGCATCGGCAACTCGATCGTGCGAAGCCCGCCGGGCCACTGCGCGGCAGCGGTGGTGACGCGATGAAACCCAACCCACCACGCGTCTGGCTCCACTAAGACACAATCCAGCACTAGCTGGCCCATCCCGGCACAGCCAGTCGCGTCTCCAGAAAACTCGGCCACCTCACTCGGTCGCTGGCCAAGAATAAGATCGTGAACTTCCCGCGCTGGTGCCGTGGGGCCAGGCTCGTACCCTCGATCTCCTGCCACCGCCAAGTCACGCTGCCAGACATGTAATGCACTGACCGGAAGCCCCCCGGCAAGCCGCCACACATCGCGGGCCATCTCCTCCGGCGAATCTCCCTGAGCGCGTCCGAGTGAGAGCGACGTCGTGCGAGCGAAGATGGAATCGAGGGCCACGTCTTCGCCAAGAGCATGGTTCTCAGGAAGTTTGAATGTGACAAAACCGGGCCGCGAATAGGCGAATCGGAACAGGGGCCACTCTCGTGCGACCTCGGCCTTTAGGGCAGCCTCGGCCCCTTGCTGGCACGTCGCCATGACAAACTTGCACAAGGCCGCCAAGTCACTTCTGGACCGAGGCTTTGTGGACCGTGATGACGAGGCGCCGGTGCGCGGGCCTGATGCAATTCGTTTGGCGTCGGTCATCGATTAACCCGGGTTACACTAATACTTACTGGGGACACTGGACAGGGTGCCCATGGCAGTCGTAACCTCAATGCACGTGGACCACAAGCCTCGGAGCGTATGATGAACGGTCAACCCGCCGCTCGCGGCGTCTGCCTCGTTGCCCTATTGGTGGTTTGTATGGGTATCGGGCATTGTCTACCGCATACCTCCGCGGTGGCAGCCGAGAAGCCGAGCGGCGTCCAATCTTCGGGTGGAACCGATACTCCTGCCGCCACGATTCCGCCGTCTGACGACGTGAACCGCTCTCCAGTCGACTTCGTGCTCTCTCCAGACGAATCTTGGATGGTTGTCGCCAACCAGACGTCGCATACTCTGTCGCTCGTTGATCTAGCGACCGGGCGTGTCTTGCACGAGACCGCCTGTGGCCGCCGCCCCACGGCGTTGGCGATTGCGCCCGATGGAAAACACGTCCTGGCGACCGCAAGTTATTCAGGAGAACTCTACCGGTTCATCATCGAAGGCGACGAATTACGCGAGGTAGACCGTCTCTTTCTCGGTTTCGAACCGTGGGGCGTTGCCATCACACCCAATGGCCAAACGGCCTACGTGGCACTTGCCGCCGCTGGGGAGGTGGCCGAAATCGATCTCGAGCAAATGGCCGTTCGACGCCAGATCGACGTCGGACGCTGGCCCAGATTCTTGGCCCTCTCGCCAGATGGAGAGCGACTGGCCGTGGGCGCAAGTGGTGACGGCGGGGTTTCGGTCGTTGATACGGTCTCCGGAGAACGCATCTTCCAAGAAAACTTTGTCGGAATGAACCTCGGAGCGATGTGGCCATCCAACGACGGTAAGTATGTCTACCTGCCCTGGATTACCTACCTGAACAACCCGATTACCGAACATAACATTCGCCGCGGTTGGGTACTCGCAAGTCGCATTGCCCGGGTCAACCTGCGCGAGCACGTTCGCCGTGAAGCAATCTCGCTCGATCCGCCGGGCGAGGCGGTCGCCGACCCGCACGCGGTTGCCTTAAACGACGATGAATCGTGGATGGTGGCAACCGCCGCCGGCACGCACGAGTTGCTGGTCTATCGAATGAAGGGGCTGCCTTGGCAAGACTATGGCGGACCCGGCGACCACATCGCATTGGAATTGCGCAATGCACCCGATCGATTTGATCGGATTGAGTTGGGCGGACGACCGATGGCAGTTCGATTTGGCCACGATGACAGCCGCGTTTGGGTCGCCAACTACTTGCTAAATTGCGTTCAGGAGGTCGACATCGTCGAGCGAAAACTCATCCGCTCGATCGATCTTGGCGGTCCCCAAGAGCCTTCACTCGCACGAAAAGGTGAGGCCGTGTTTCTCGACGCGAGAAAGAGTCTCGATCAATGGTATAGCTGTTTTAGCTGCCATTACGAAGCTGGCCCGAACCGCCCAACGGTTGATACGCGAACCGACGGCGGCTTTCAAAACACCTATAAGACCATCCGTGGACTGCACAACGTTGCCCGAACAAGCCCCTGGACATGGCACGGTTGGCAAGACGACTTACGGGCCGCGATGCGAAAATCGTTGGCTGAAACATTGATGTCGCCCAACACCCCGCGACGCGCCGATCTCAAGGCATTGGGGGCCTACCTCGAATCACTCGAAACCCCACCGAATTGGCACCGGCAAGCCGACGGAACGCTCTCGGAAGCCGCACTTCGAGGCAAGGCCGTATTCGAGGGCCCGACCGCCGCGTGCGCCACATGCCACAGCGGAGCAGAGTTCACCGACGGCGAAATTCACGACGTCGGCACCGGCGAGCCCAACGACAAGTACGAAGGTTACAACACACCCTCGTTGATCGGCGTCGCCCGGCAAGTTCGCTGGCTGCACCACGGACACGCCGACTCGCTAGAAGCCCTGCTCACCGGAGAACACAACCCGGCTCAAATCACCGGCGCCGGCAGTCTGACACCCGCCGAACGAGCCGACCTGATCGCGTATCTTCAGACGCTGTAGGGGGCTCTCGGTAATCCAATCTGCACTTTCTGAAAAAACAGCGACAACTGATCTCTACTAAAAAAGGCTCTTCTATCATGCTGCGGTTGCGAGACACACCGCACGATAGGAGAGCCAAGGATGGCGAATTCGAGAGGTCGTTGGGAATGTCCCGATCAATGGTCCCAGTGGAGCGCGTGGTTGGCGGCTGGGTTGCATGCTCGCAATCGCTGGCGGTTGCCGGTGCTGCTGACGGGCATATTGTTCGCTGGCGGACGTCGCACGGTGACCACTTGGCTCCGCGCGGCAGGCGTCAGCAACGACTACCAAGACTATTATGGCTCATCCGGATGAAGCGTATTGTTTCGGTAACTTGTTGCAGACATGAGATTTCCACTTCCTTGCATCAGCGCTCCCGCGAGCCCCTTCCGCCTTCGCCGTCACATCGGCCCTCGCCCGCGTTCCTAGGGATCGATGTGACGGCGAAGGCGGAAGGGGCGGTCCCCTTTTGTCTAGCCCGAGCGAAGGTCTTGTTCTGCTTCGCACTGCGGGATGGTCCCAAACAATACGCTTAATCCGGATGAACCCTCTTTCAGATGGCGAGCCACCGTCGACCGGTGAACACCCAGCTCACGAGCAATCCGCCGCTGGGACCAGCCACGGGCATGTAACGCCTGAATTGAAAACACTTTAGCCACCTTCAGTTGGTTCGCCATGCAGGCAACTCCTTGCTTCGGAAAAAGCAAAGAAGCCTACATGCCAAGCCTTAAAAGTGGCCGCTTTTCAAGCGCCTCTCACTGACCGGTTTTGGGCGCTCAGTGACAGTCCGATCCGCGAAGTACGCTCACCCAGGCACGAGCCACAAGTTCGCCCTGCGGAATTCGCGTGTTGCGCAATTCGACCCTCCGAATCGTATCTCCCCAGTTAGATCGGTGCCAGTGACCGGCTACGGTACCGAATCGGCTTAAGAACTTCTATCACGCAAGCCGAATCGTATCCGAAGCCGATAACCCTTAACTAGACGCCCACCCCGTTTCTGCCTGCACCACTGAAACACGATGTCGCCAAAACCGCGCCAACCCGTACGATCGAAAAAAGTCCGACCGGCGCGTCGCATGATTGCCGTGTGGATCGATGCTTTCGCCGACTATTTGCGTAGCGAGTGTCATCTGGCGGAAAACACCACCGAGGCCTACGGTCGCGACCTGCGGCGTTTCGACCACTGGCTCGACCGACGAGATCTGCGGCAACTCACCATTCAAGACTTGGCCGACTACGCCGCTTGGCTGCAAGCCGAGGGGCTCGCCCCCGCCTCCCTGGCGCGGCACGTTGTGTCGCTCAAAATGTTCTTCCGTTTCCTGCAGCTCGAAGGCATTCTGGAAGAAAATCTCGTCGAGCTACTGGGCAGCCAGCGTCTATGGCAGCGCGTGCCACACGTGCTGACGCCAGAGATGGTCAACCGGCTGCTCTCTGCTCCCGGTGTGGATGACCGCTATTGGCGACGAGATCGGGCGCTGTTGGAACTGCTTTATGCCACGGGATGTCGGGCTTCTGAATTGTCCTCGCTCAGCCTGCAAGATACTCATTTGTCCGAAGGCTATTGTCTTTGCCACGGCAAAGGAGACAAGCAGCGGATTGTGCCCCTGGGGGAACGCGCGATTGCCGCGGTGCGCGACTATCTGCAAGAAGAACGGCCAACCCTGGCCGTCGCCGCGCCCAGCACGCCTTCGTGGCTGTTGTTGTCGCGCCGCGGAAGGCGATTACGACGCGAAACGATCTGGGAGCTACTGAAGAAGTACGCGCGCCGCATCGGTGCTCCGGCAAGCGTAAGTCCACACACGCTGCGGCACAGCTTTGCAACACATCTGCTGGCCGGCGGTGCCGACTTAAGACTAGTGCAAGAAATGTTGGGACATGCCAACATCACCACCACCCAAATCTACACGCACGTCGACCCCTCACGCCTAAAGAAGATCCATCGCCAGTTTCATCCGCGGGGATAGTGCTGAAAGCTTATCCCAATATCTGTAGGGAATGCCCTCCGTGGCAATCCTGTTCGGCACGAGATTTGCGCTGTTGGAATATATGGAATATAGATAGGGTTGCGATCGAGGAATCCTTCGTGCATATTGCTGCACATGGCTGGCAAGAAACGCGAAGACATTCAAGAACGCGACATTACTGGGCTGAAGTACTTCGCCACGCTTGCGCCGTTGCTCAAGCGTTTGCGCTCGGTCGGTTGTGCGCGCGACAAAGCCGGCAATCGCAAGTTGCATTACGATCAGTACTGCATGCTCCTGCTGCTCATCTCTACAATCCGGTGGTCTCGTCGCTGCGGGCGATTCAACAAGCCAGCGAACTGAAAAACGTGCAGAAGAAACTCGGTTGCCCTCGTGCGTCGCTGGGCTCGCTTTCCGAAGCAACGTCGGTGTTCGACCCCGAGCCGCTTTGCGAGGTGATGAACGGACTGGCCAATCAACTGCGACCGATTGGCCGCGACGCGCGGCTCAAGCATATTCGCGACACGTTGACGTTGGTCGACGGCACGTTGCTCGAGGCCTTGCCGGCCATGGCCGAGGCGTCGCTGTTGAAGCAGAAAAACGGCAAGAGCACCATCAAGTGGCGATTGCACACACAGTTCGAGATCGATCGGTATCGACCGTCGCACGTCGACTTGACCGATGGCTCGGGCCGAGGCGACGCAGACGAACGCGAAGTGCTGGCCCGCAACCTGCAAAGCGATCACTGCTATGTGATGGACCGCGGCTATGCGAAGTTTGCGTTGTTCAATGCGATCGATGGCATCGACAGCAGTTATGTTTGTCGGATTCGCGACAACAGCCATGTGCAAGTGATCGAAACGCGCGATCTGATCGAGGAAGATCACAAGGCGAACATCGTCCAAGACGCGATCGTGCGGCTGGGAAGTCCCGGCTCTGGCGGAACCGAAACGATCAATCATGCCGTGCGTGTGATCACGATCAAGACCACGCCACATCCGAAACGTGGCGGCAAAACTGCGTCGGCACCTGCCAACGACGAATTGCTGCGCATCGTCACGAACCTGCTCGATGTGCCCGCCTAGATCATCGGGCTGATCTACGAGTATCGCTGGACGACCGAACAAGATTTTCACGATGTCAAAGAGGTATGGAGTTCGGGCCAACAGCAAGTGCGCAACATCTGGAACAACTTGGCCGTGTACAACTTGAATTTGTGGATGTATACGCTGGTCGAACTTTGGGCGTGGGACAAAAATGGGCGGCAATTGGTCGACCGCAGCGACTCACCGTGGGACGACGCCGCCCTTCGCACGCCAACCGCCGCAAAGCCCTGCGCACACAGATCCTCCGCAACG
>CAZNXE010000102.1:13245-17183 GCA_964576465.1 uncultured Planctomycetaceae bacterium | reverse complement strand
GTCTGGGGCGGCGAATTCGGACGCCAACCAACGGCCGAATATGAAAAAGGAAATGGTCGAGATCACAATGCCTACGGCTTCACCATGTGGATGGCCGGCGGCGGGATTAAAGGCGGCACAAGTGTCGGAGCGACCGACGAAATTGGCAGCAACGCCGTCGAAGATCGGTTCCACGTGAAGCGGTTGCACGCCACAATCTTGCATCAACTCGGTCTCGACCCGAACGATCTGTCGTACTTCTACAACGGCCTAGACCAAAAGCTAGTTGGCGTCGAAGGCGCCGAGCCGATCTCGCAAATCATCTAACGGATGATCGCATCAGAGACATTCGTCAGTAAGTCTTCTTTTGCGGCTCAACAAAAAGAGCCGCGATCGGGGCAAGAGATCGCGGCCCAGTAGATGACATGAGTACGTTGGCGCCGCACATAGTCATCCACCGCCGATCATCATGCCACTCGCACCACCACTTCGCAATATGAACTTTCGGATTCCAAAACTTTTCCTCGATCGAACGTACATCGGGTGGCTGTTCAATCCTCACACTTATTGCATCGATTGTATCCAAACACCACCACCCAACAACGATCGTTGATGGATACCTATGCAGAACACACTCACACCATGATCCATACGCTCAGCCACTTGAACAGATGCGGCCAGACTGCTTCGTATGTGTCGCCGGTTACGGAGAGTGCGGCATGGGCTACATCGGCGGCGACCGCATCTTCACCGACCGTGGCGGCTACGAACAAACCTACGCCTTCGCCGGTCCGTGCGAAGCGCAGTTTCTGACGACGATCGAGCGACTATTGAACAGCGAACCAGACAACGGACGGCCGTGCGGTTCCACCGTCCCGATGTCGGATTAGCAGTCCGTTGAAGAACTCAATTCGGCTCCGACCGGTCTGTTTTGCCGAGGCTCTGCGACCGAGAGCCGAATGGAGCCTATCTGGCCGCGGCACCGGGGAAGGCCTACGCACTCTACTTCTCTGGCTAGCCTCTCCTCCTGTTCTTGAAACCCTCTCCTCCTGTTCTTGTAACACAGTGGCTAAGTTCTCTCGTTCTGCTTGTAGCGGGAGCCTTATTCTGGCCGGTGGCAAGGCTCTTGGATCGAGAAACGTCGAGGTCTGGAAGCAAGTGGCTTTCGTACGACAGCGGCGGTCACTCGGTCAAGACCCAGCCCGTACTACCCCAGGTCTTCATCGGCAAGGTCCGCGACTTCTTCAGCTTGTCGCCTTTTCGACCACGGCTGCTGTCGTTAGAATTCACCTTCGCTTCACCTCCTGCACGAGGCAGCAGAGGTGACACAGTGCCTGGCGGTCGAAGCCAGTCGGGTGTTACGATCGTTTGGCACACCGATGCGATTGGTGTGTCAAACAGCAGGAGGCCAGCAGTAGAGGAGACGACGGAACCTCGTTTTCGTCAAACCATGGCGGCGTAGCTCAGTTGGTTAGAGCAGCGGAATCATAATCCGCGTGTCCGGGGTTCGAATCCCTGCGCCGCTACTTTTGCAATCTGTCGCATCGCCTAGCAAGCCATCGCCCAAGTCCGCAATTTCCAAGGGCTTGGGCGATTTCTTGGTTGCCAGGGCATCGCTTCCCGGGTCAACACTTAGAGCCTATCCCAGAACGTCTGTAGGGAATGCCCTCTGTGGCATTCCGTGCGTAACAGTTGGTTCCCGGAACGCCACGGAGGGCGTTCCCTACAGGGCTCTTATCATCGATGAGTTCGATGGTGGGAGATGGCGGAGAACGGGCTTGGTTCTAGGCGGTCTTTTCGATTTCGACGCAGATTCCGCCGGCGCGTACTCGCTTGTGAAGGGGGGAGAACCAGAGTTCTTTCTTCCACTTCAGGCCAAGTTCTTGGCTGACACGTTGAAGTTCTTCTCGATTGTAGGTGCGACATCGCCACAGGCGGCTGGTCCACGCCCCGCCAAAATTGTCTTCGGTGGTCAACAGCAGCAACCGGCCTCCTGGTTGCAATACGCGTGACAACTCGCGTAATCCAAGTCGAGCATTGGGGAGATGTTCCAAGACATAGCCGCACGTGATGCAGTCGAAGGAATCATCGGCGAACGGCAGCACGGAAATATCAGCAACGACATGTTGCACATGCGGTAAGCCGGCTGCAACTTCACGCCGATGGCCCACGCGCTGAAGCGATCGGGCTTTGGCAACAAGACGATTTCGCGCGCGTCGTAGCATTTGATGCGATAAGTCGCAGCAGGTGATCTCCGCGTCATGGCTGGCATACTTCAGCATGTGCATGGCGATCTGTCCCGCACCGCTGCCAACATCAAGAATCTTCTTGGCGCTGGTCACATCGAACATTCGCTTGCGCAGCCAACGTTCGCTGAGGCTTGTGTGCAACGAAAGCATGCTCGCCGTGGCCAGCAGCGCGCCTTTCGGGCCTGCGTAGACTTTGCGAACTTCGCTTCGATACGTATCGAAGTTCACGTCGCGAATGAGATCGCTCTCAATGAGTCGATTGACAGGCTTTAGTTTCTTCTGAATATTGGGCCGCTTGGTTTTCGATTTGCGTGGTCGTCGTGTCCTGGGCTGGAGGTTCATATGCTCACTCAGTCGGGCTGTTCCGTAGAGATGACTGTCTTCGCACGCCACGTCACAAATAGACGCGACGATTGTAGATATACCACTCGACCATCAGTATCACCAGACCCGCCAGCAATAGCCACCTCCAGCCTTGACTTCGTGCAATGCGCGGAAACGATTGACCGGCGATGTTTACGTGCCCGATGCGGACAGAATTGACCTCGGGCGGGCGAATATTACTCTCATCAACGTCAAAAAGATTCACGGCGAAATGGCCTAGTGCAGTCTCTTCTCCGCGAACTTCGTAAACCCCCAGATCGTTCGTTCCGGAAAAGTTGAACACGCCCAAGTTGCCGCGACGCACCCGAATCGACTCGTTGCCCGGCGTGAGAACGGTGATTTGCTTGGCGCCTGGCGGGCCCTCGAGACTGAACGGTTCGCCGGGTCGTGCTTGGTTGTCGAATCGACCTTGGTGTGAACTGCCGAAGTAGTTCAAGACGTTCATCACGAAGACCGGGAAGCTGAGGCGTAGCGGCCAGTTGGTATCGATGCCGTCGTCATCTAGGAGACGAAACCCAAGCACCGCGTCTTCGTATCCCTCGCGAGGCGCGACGACCAACATCGGGCCGGCTTGTGTTTCGATCAGTACCGTTCCGCCGGGAGGAACGTTCAGCGGCCGACCTTCCACGATGTCCACATCGCCCATCTCGATCAACTGCATGATGGGATGCGACTGCGCGGTGTCGATGATCACCGGTACGTCAACTTGTTCTTCGGCGGCCCAACTTTCGATCGGCGGCACCGTACCGATGAACAGCGTATCGGCCAGTGGCATCGACTTGGGAGTACATCGATCGAAAATCACCAGATCATAGGCTCCGCTGGCAGCGGCTTTCTGATAGGCCTCATCTTGCAAGTAGTCGGGCGTCTCAACCACCACTTCTGCTACACGTTGCGCAAGCTGCGTTGTGAGTGAGAACTCCAGTGGTTGATTGCCGGGTGAGATCAACAGCACTTGGGCCACCCGGGGCGGATTGATCGTTGCCCAAGCCACGTTGTCGAGCGCCAAATCGTCGTCCACATCGGCGCGCAGTTCCAGCACACCTTCTTCAAGTTGTTCGAGCGGAAACACCACTCCGGCACTCTCGCCCGGGGCAAGGGCTTCGCGGCTAGCGTCAATGAGTTGATCGTCCATCCACAATTCCACCACAACTTCTTCGTCGCCAAGCCCATGGTTGTGCAGCCGGGCGAACGCTTCCAATTGATCGGAGTCACGCTCCTTGCGACGCGTGCTGAATGCGGCGATCGCCACGTTGCTGGCAGTTGGTTCGCCGATGGTGATGAACGTGGGCCGCAGGTTGCCGAGGTTAAAGTCGTCGACCGCCG
>CAZNXE010000102.1:0-13224 GCA_964576465.1 uncultured Planctomycetaceae bacterium | reverse complement strand
CTGAGAATATAGAGATCGGCCACAAGTGCCTCGGCGATTTGTACGTCGCCGGCATCCGTCGATGTGCGACCCGGGTTGGCTAGCCCCGCGGCGAACAACAGGGCCTCGCGGATTTCCGTCGAACGTGCCGTGGGCTTGATTGCAGAGAGCCGTCTCAATAGCTCACGGCGATTGGTCGTGAAGTTCTGTTCCACACGAGCCACGTCGCAGAAGCTAATGATCATGGCGGCGGAACCGGACTGCATCTGCTCGATGAGATCGGCAGCTTGGCGTTTCGCCGACTCGAGCCGCGTCGGTTCGACATCTTTGGCCGACATACTGGCTGAATTATCAATGAGAAAAATATAGCGTTCGCCGGAGAGTTGCTGCCCCTGCCACGTGGGATTGAGCAGCGCTAAGATGATCAGGGCGATGATGAGCAATTGCAGGAGCAACAGCAAACTGCGACGCAACCGTTGCCAAAGACTGTTGACGTGCAAGTCCTCAATCGCCTTGTGCCACAAGAAGGTACTGGGAACCTCCATCGGCTCGCGCTTTAACTTGAGGAAATACAGCGCAAGAATTGCCGGCGGGATCAACGCCATCAAGGCCCACTGGGGACCACTCAACAGCGAACTCCACTCGAATCCCGTCAACGTACCAGCCCTCGGCGTCGCAGGTAATTGGTAATCAACTGATCGACGGGCATCTGGTTGTGGGCCATCAGATGCACGATTCCTCGACGACCGCAAAATTCTCGGGCTGATCCGATGAACGCCTGCAACGTTTGCTCGTAGCGTTTCAGCAGCGGTCCGCTGACCGTGATGTCAGCCACATCAGCATCTTCACAATCAACCAGCTTCAGGTCGCCCTTCAGCTCGGGGTGCAGCTCTTCGTGCGAAAGGATGTGAATGACATAGACATCCATTCCCGCGGCCATCAAATAGCGGAGCGCTTCTTCGTAGCCACGCTTGTCCATTAGATCGGTGATAAGCACAACGATGCCTTGGCCGGAATTGCGGATGCAGAATTGTTTGATCGACTCGGTTAGCCCCACGGCGGTGTCGCTCACTTCCAGCGAGGTGATGTAGTCCATCAACCGCCACACGCTGCCGCGCCCACGAAGCACCGGGCTGGAATTCGCCGTGGCGGGGCCCAATGCTTCGATTCGCACGCGGTCGGAGCGGATCAGTCCGATGAAGCCCAAGGCGGCGGCCAATTGTTGGGCCCAGCGAAACTTGGTCGGATCGCCAAAGTCCATCGAGCGGCTGACATCGATCAAGGCGTAGAAGTGCAAATCTTCTTCTTCCAGGAACAACTTGTAGAACAGGCGGTCGAGCCGTGCGTAGGTATTCCAGTCGATGAACCGCAGGTCGTCGCCGGGGACGTAGTTACGAAAATCGGCAAACTCAACGCTCTGCCCTTTGCGGCGGCTGCGACGTTCGCCCTTGAACTTGCCGCGAAACATCTTGCGCGTGACCAACTCGAGGCGTTCGAGTCGATGAAGCAGTTCGGGCGACAGCAAGGCCGAATCGGTTGTCGACATCACGGGGTAGCTCACCAGAGGAGAATCGGCCAGGGGCGTAAGACGTTGTTCAAGTTCACACGATGTGATCAGGCTGCTTGATCTCCCTTGAGTTGCTCGGGGACTTTTTCGAGGATCTCCAGCAAGATGCTGTCCGGTTCGATTGCTTCGGCCTGCGCTTCAAAGTTCAACAGAATGCGGTGCCGCATTGCCGGCAAAAATACACGGCGCACATCTTCATAGCTGACATTATACCGCCCTTCGAGCAGGGCCCGAACTTTGGCGGCAAGTGCCAAGGTTTGCGCTCCGCGGGGGCTCGACCCCCAGCGAATGTATTGGTTCGTGATATCGACGGCCAGTTCTCCCTCGGGATGCGTGGCAAGCGTGAGCCGCACGATGTAGTCCTGCACGTGCGTGGCCAGCACGACCTCGCGAACGAGTTGCTGCCACTGGATGATCTCGTTGCCATCCATAACCTGTTCTGGCTCGACTATTTCATTGCGCGTGGTCCGGTCGACGATCGTCGAGAGTTGCTCGCGCGTGGAGTAGCCCACGACCAGCTTGAACATGAAGCGATCGAGCTGCGCCTCGGGCAGCGGATAGGTTCCTTCTTGCTCGATTGGGTTTTGCGTGGCCATTACGAAGAACGGTTGATCGAGTTGATAGCAATGACCGCCACTGGTCACGGTGCCCTCTTGCATGGTTTCCAACATGGCCGATTGTGTCTTGGGAGTCGCGCGATTGATTTCATCGGCGAGACAGATTTGCGTGAAGATCGGCCCTCGCTGGAACTCGAATGCCCGTTTGCCATCGGACGTTTCCATGACCATGTTGGTGCCTAAAATATCAGCCGGCATCAAGTCTGGCGTAAATTGAATGCGCGAGAAATCAAGATTGAGCGACTTGGCCAATGTGCGCACCAGCAGTGTCTTTCCCAGCCCTGGCACGCCTTCCAACAGGCAATGGCCGCCCACGAACATGCACGTCAGCACGCCATGGACAATCTCATCGTGACCAACAATCACGCGGCCAACTTGTTCCCGCACCGCTTCATAGCGCCGGACAAACTGCTCGGCCCGTTCTTGCATTGATTCGCCTAAGCTCATGTTGTTCCTTTCCACAATCGCATCGGTTGTCATAGTTGCCGCGAGCGATCAAGCACGTGGCGATGAACGTACGGATTACTTGCGATCTTCCCAAACCTTTTTCTTCGCCTTCAAGAGCCGGCTGGTGTAGCTTTCTTCCTCGGCCTTGGGTTCTTCGATGCCGCCAGCACTTGGCCTCACGGGCTGCTTCGCCGGGAGGCCCTCTGGCAGGTCTTCAAACACCTCGGAGGTGGCCAGCGGTTCTCCGCTCGGTTCAAAGCGAGCGGAGGCGCGCTGCTTCTCGATGCGCTCGGATACCTGCTCCTTTGAACTTCGCAAGCGGTCCATGTATTGTGTCGCCGCGGGGGCCGGTTCTCGTCCGAATAGTCGATCGCGCACCTTCATTGCCAGGGGTGGAATCCACATCAGGCTGAGACTAACCCTGCGGATCAGAATATCGCAGAAGAACAGGCAACTGGCCACGAAAACCAACAGGTGCCAAATTCCCTGGCTGCTTTCGGCCTTGGCCATTCCAGGACGAAAAACGTCCGTCGCCAGCCACAACTCCAATCGCTCGGCTGTGTCGCCCGAAGTGCCCGACTCGATGACCACCCCGGGCTCTCCTCCTTGGGGCACCATGGCAGCGAGCGTTTCCAGCAACGGTTCGTCTGTTGTGCGGTCTCGAAATTCGGCCGAATACGGCACGTTGACTCCCGCGCGAATGGGGGCCTGGCCTGCTCCAGGGCTTAGCGTGAGAAAATAATTCCCTGCATCCATCGCGTCGAACGCTCCCACATAGCGACCGGGTGCTGTCTGTTCCAGACGCAGCGGCAAAGGCTGCATGTCGGGCCCAACGACCGCGCCGGCCAAATCGAGAAAATTCAGGAACTCATCCTCTTTGTCCAGGGCGGTGACGACCACGCGCACCTGACCGGCCTCAACATCGGTCGCGAGTGAATATTTGCCTTGTTGGCCAACTGGTCGCATCGACCAGCGTATGACTTGACTGAACAGCTTGTCGTAACCTTCCCACGACGTCCAGCTTCCGGTCCAACGCTCCCCGGCATCGGTCGTAAAGCAGACCGCGCGACCCGCCCCGTAGGTCCAACTCGCCAAGATTGTGTTATTCGCCTCATCTTGGCTCACCGGGGCAACAATCTCGACTTCCACCAGCGGGTTTGCCTTGACCGTAGTCATCACAAAGCCGGTCAACGGTGGCAGCGGATCTTCGATTCCGCTGATCATCTCATGGGGAAATCGCACGACGGCCTCGAATCCCTCCGGCTTTTCGTAGACAAGCGGCCGCGCCACACGCCGGGCTTCGCGTTGAAAAATCTTCGGCAGCGCTTTTGCTTGATTGACTTTGTAGTATTTGCCTCCGGTGATATCCGCCAATTTTTTCAGTTCAACATGCCCCGCCGGACCATGCGAGCCGACAGCGACCGTGGTGACCGTGACCTTGGCGTTGACAAGCCCTGCCACTACACCTTTGGTCGGCGGCGTGGGATCCCCATCGCTGATGATGATCATGTGTCGAATGGCCGCATCGGGGAGTTGGCGAAACGCCTTGCGAGCCTGGATTAACGACGGATTGAAATCCGGCATATCGCCAGGGGTCATTCTCGATAACCGCGCCAGCATTTTGTCGCGATTCGGACCCACGGGAATCATTCCGCGGCCCGAGGCGCCGAGCCACAACCATTCTTCACCGCTTTGCTGATCCCAGTGCAACAAGCCGCAGTAATCCTGTGGCCCCAGGGTCTTGATGGCCTCGCGTGCGATCACATTTTGCCAATGGTTCCCCCGGGGGATTTCCGAGGCGTGCATCAGCAGCGCGAGGGCTCCCTTGGGCACGACACGGGGATTGCGAATCTGGAAGTCCAGCGGCATGGCCTTTTCCAATTCGGTGTTCGACCATCCGCCGGCACCGAAGCTATTGGGACCGCCCAGCATGACCAACCCGCCACCCATTTGCTCGGTATTGCGGACCAGCATGTCGATCTGGTCGTCGTCAAAACGCTCGCGAGGGACATTTGCCAGAATGACCGTGTCGTACGGTTGCAACTCGGCCAAGTTGGCGAATAGCTGGTTCGTCGGCCGCACGCTCACTTCAAGTTTCTGCTGGCGAAGACGTTTGATCAACAAGTCAAACTCGCCGGTGTGTAGTTGATCTTCGATGAACAGAATCTGTCCGGTGCCACGAATAAAAGTGAAGTTTGTCGCCCGATTGTTCTGTGACATGCGGTCGTCGTCGCGATTGTCCGGAAGGAATCGGGCCTCGAAGGTGTAGAAGCTCGGTTGATCTAACTCCTGCCGCACCGTGAATACATGTTTCCCGGGCGACAACGTGATGGGTTGATCGGTAACCGTCTGTGGCCGCCCCTCGACGCTGCGTGTGATCCGCAGCGTTCCAGGCACGTCGCCACTGTCCTCGGCGGTTGCCTCCGCTGTGTTATTCAACACGACACGCACGTCGAACGGTTGACCTAGCCGCACGTCGGCGGGCGTCGACACTTTCTCGACACTCACCTCGGTTCGGCTCTGATAGAAAACCGGCACCACGTCGATTCCAATGCCGGCATCGGCCAGAACGCCGGCCTGTTCCAGGGCGTCGCCCACGTTTTGGTTTCCATCGCTTACGACGACGATGCGTTTGGCTGCGTCTTCGGGAAACGATGCCTGAGCCAGCTTGAGTGCCGAAGCCAAGTTGGTGTAGTCGGGGTCCAAAGCGCTTTCGATCGCCTGGGGCACTTCGATGTCGTCGTCGAACGGCGGGATCTCGATCGCCGCTTCACGTCCGAAAACGATGACCCCCGTTTTATTGTGCTCTTGGCGATAGCGGTGGATCGCCTCGTTGGTGTATTCGATCATTGCATGTCGTCGATCCTCTGGAATGCTACTCGATTGATCGAGCAGGAAGATCACCGTCAGTCGATCACTCGTACGAACGATGTTGATCTCGGCTAAGGCAGCAATGATCAGCGTGAAGACAATCGATCGCAAGGCGATAGCGAAGGCACGACGAATCGAACCCAAGCCAGAGAGGCTGCGGAAGCTGAACCACCACATCAGCGGCAGAAATAACAGTAACGCCAAATACCAGGGGTAATCAAAGGATAGTTGGTATTGCCACATGGCGTTGTTACGTTGGCCGGAGAACGTGTCTAGGGAGCGAGTGTTGCATGTTGGTTAAAACGAAACGCGTTGCACGCGATGATTCAATGTGTCGAGCACGTAAACTCGATCTTCATCGTCGAGAATCAGTGCCCAGGGAGTATTGAGTTCTCCCGGTTGCCGCCCGAAGGTTCCCCAGCATCCCAACGATGTTCCGTCGGATGTGAACTTCTGCACCCGATGGTTCCCGAATTCGCTGACGTAGACGTTCCCCTGGGGATCGAGAACCAAGTCATACGGATACCGCAACTGCCCTGGAGCCGTGCCTTCGCTGCCCCACAAGAACAGCAATTCGCCGTGGGAGTTGAAAACTTGGACCCGATGATTGCAGGCATCAGCGACCCAGATGCGATCGTGATCGTCGATGGCCAAACTTTGCGGCCGCAGAAACTGTCCCGGTTCGGTGCCATGACCACCCCATTGGAGGATAAACGTACCATCGGGGGCCAGCTTTTGCACGCGGTCGAATTCGCCATATTCCGAAATGTAGAAGTTGCCGTGAGAGTCTTGTACCGCGTCGGTAACAAACCCGAACTCGCCGCCCCGCTGCCCGTTACGTCCTCCAAGGGTGTCAAGCAGTTCGCCTCCGACGGAATAAATCAGCACGCGATAGTAATGGGTGTCAGCCACCAGCAGGCGCCCCTGCCGGTCGAAGCTCAGCCCGTTGGGTCGGCCATTGACGTGGGTCGGTGTTTGCCAATGACGCAAATAGTTGCCATCGAGATCGAACACCTGAATTCGCGCGGTCATATCGACGATGAACAGTTCGCCATCGCGTTGGGCGATTGCTCGTGGTTTTTGCAGTCGTCCGTCGCCCAGACCTCGACGTCCCCAGGTGAGATCGAGATGGCCCTCACTTCGTCCGTTGCCGCCGACTCCCGAGGCGCGCACTACCACGATTGCCGTCATCACGACGATGGCAACAGCCAGGATCAAACGCATCGAAACGATGCCTCGGTGTCGATCGCCACGCGCGTGCATGGTTCAAATGCCTCTTCTCGCCGCCGCGGATTCGAATTGCGAATCGTCATACGACGTTGGTTCTATCAATGATGCGTTACTTCGAGACAAAACAGGGTTCCCTAAGGCGAGCGGCGAATGAGAATATACCAACCCGACGCGTGAGCGAGGGACCAACCGGTAATACACTGCGTTCCCTCGCTTACGCGTCGGGTTGTGATTGGTACGTTCTTATTTGCCGCTCGCTAACGCACCGCTTTCATCGTTGCGGAAATGTTCATCATGACAAGTCGGTCCCGATCATACGCATCAAAGCTTGTGCAAACAAAAGGACGCATCACCAAACTGCCATGTGTTGACCAGCAACTTCGCTACGAATCTCCTCGCGTTTGGGTTTGATGTGCAATGAGAGGTGTGAGCAATCCCTGCCGGTCAAGAAAAGCTCTCTCAGATTGCCCATTCTCACTCGTGTCTGGCTCTGTAGAAGCGTGCTGAACTGCTTGACCTTCGAGCGTAACATCTGTTATGGTAACGGATTATTGCAAGGATTTTAAGTTCGAGTGACTGCTGCGCTTTCGGTGCGCGCAGTTGAATTGTCGTGATTGAGAGCCTGATCGAACCACCCCAGTCCATTTCACAGACATTCGTCTCGCACCGCTATGCCTCCCGTGGTTATCGATATCCGCAGTGCGGAAGATTTGCGCGATGTGGTCCATCGCGCGGTGCAGGCGCTGGCTGAAGGAAGGCTGGTCGCCTTCCCGACCGAAACCGTCTACGCATTGGCGGCCAGTGCGCTGAGCGAGAAGGCGGTTCAGCAACTCGCTGAAGTTCGAGGCAACAAGGAAGACTGCTCGCTGGCGCTGGCCGTCAAAAGCGCCGAGGATGCCTTGGATTATGCCCCAAACCTGAACCCCTTGGCACGGCGACTGGCACGGCGATGTTGGCCGGGCCCCGTAACCTTGGTCGTGGACGACCGGCATCCCGAGGGATTGATCCAGCAGCTTCCCGCGACCGTTCGCGAGACAATCGTCGCCAAAGGGCTCATCCGGCTTCGCTCTCCAGCGCACCCGGTGATTCTCGACGTGTTACGTCTTTTGCCGGGCCCCGTGGCTATTGCCAGTGCCAATCGGTGCGGCGATGCTGAGTCGGTGACCGCCGAAGAGGTGGTTTCGGCACTTCAAGACGACGTGCAGTTGGTGCTGGATGACGGTCGCAGCCGTTTCGCACAGCCCGCGACCGTGGTTCGTGTTGGCGATGAAACGTTCGAGGTGGTGTGTCCAGGCGTGGTTTCCGAAAAGGTCATCAAGCGACTCTCGGCGTTCATGGTGTTGTTGGTTTGCACAGGCAATACGTGCCGCAGCCCGATGGCCGAAGAAATTATGCGGCAAATGGTTGCCGAGCGGCTAGGATGTCGGACAGAAGAAGTCGAGGATCATGGCGTGATGGTTATGTCTGCTGGCATCGCCGCAATGATGGGTGGTCGGGCCAGCCCCGAGGCGGTCACTGTCGGTGATCGGCTGGGGTTCGATCTTCGCAACCACGAGAGCCAGCCCCTGACGCCGCAGTTGGTTCGCCATGCTGATCTGATTCTAACCATGACCCGATCACATCGAGAGGCGATCGTCGCCGAATGGCCCGATGCCGGAGGGCGGACACACGCTTTGGTGCAGGGTTTGGGCGATGTGGCCGATCCCATCGGCGGTCCGCTAGAACTATATGAACAATGTGCCGCGCAAATGAAGAGCGAACTTCGCCCTTGGCTTGAGCGGTTGCCCCAATGAAAACGATGTCGATAGGTTGATCGACCGTCCACTACGCACACGTTGCAATGGAGGCCTAGGATGCAAATCGTGATTGGTAGCGATCATCGTGGGTATCAAGTGAAGTCCAAGATCATCGAGCTACTAAAACGGCTTGAACACACGGTTCTCGACGTTGGCACCGACGACAACGCAAGTGTCGACTATCCCGACATCGCGGCGGACGTGGCGCGGCGAGTCTCTAGTGGAGAAGCCGACCGAGGGATCTTGATCTGCGGGAGCGGCCTGGGGATGTGTATCGCCGCGAACAAAGTGCCCGGTATCCGTGCCGCGCCGTGTCATGACGATCTCACGGCGGAGATGAGTCGCCGGCATAATAATCTCAATGTGCTCTGCCTTTCGGCCGATATGCTGGGCGAAAAGCTAATCGACCGCATGGTCGAAATCTGGCTCACCACCGAGTTTGAAGGCGGACGCCACGCACGACGTGTCGAGAAGATCGAGAAGCTGGAACACGAGACCTAACCTTCAACCCCGCATCATGGTGCCGGATGGTTCAATTGCCGCGCGACGAGTTCAATTGGGTGGATCGCGCGACGACCCGTCCCGTCGGCGATTTGATGACGACATGACACGCCGGGGGCAACGACTTCGGCGTCCAACGATTCCCGTACGGCAGGCAACAGCACGCGCTCTGCAATCTGCATGCTGAGTTCAAAGTGTTCGTATCCGAACGAACCGGCCATGCCACAGCAGCCGGAGTCAAGCGTCTCGACCTGGACGCCAGGAATTGCCGTTAACATCGCCTGAGTATCTTCGAGCCCCACCAGGGCCTTCTGATGACAGTGACCGTGCAGCACCACGTTGGTGTTGCCCGGTCTTAGCGAAAGTTCAACGTTGGTGCGCTGCAGCTCCGTCTCGATGAGCCGCGTATTTTCGGCGATGAGTTTCGCATCGTCGCCTTGGACGAGTTGCGGATATTCATCCAGCAACGTCAACACGCAGCTTGGTTCGCAACCCACAATCGGAACCCCCTGTCGCGCCCAGGGAAGTAGCCTGGCGATGTTGCGCTTGGCCAACTGTTGGGCTTGCGGTAGCAGCCCCTTGGAGATCATCGGGCGTCCGCAGCAAGGCAAATCGGCCAGATGAACACGATATCCAGCGGCTTCGAGCACCTCGACGGCCGCCCGGTTCACACCCGGTTCGCAATACCCGGTGAGGCAATCGTTCAACAAAACCACATCACCGCGGGTCACCTCGCGCGGTTCTGATGTTCGTTGCGAAAACCACCTTTGAAACGAGTGGCGAACGAAGCGTGGCAGCGATCGACGGCGGTCCACGCCCAGCAGCTTTTCCATCATCCAGCGGGTCGGTGCGGGCGACGAAAAAAGATTCGATAGCGGGGCCAACGCCGAGCCGATACGGTTCAGCCGTGCGATGTTGGCCATCGCTCGAATGCCCAATGGCGTGCCGTGCGACTGCCAGTAGCCGTGCAGAAACTCTGACTTGAGCTTGGCCACATCAACGTTCGAGGGACATTCGCCTTTGCATCCTTTGCATTGCAGGCATAAATCGAACGTGTCGTACAACTGCTGTCCGACGAGTTCCTCTTTGGGTAACGCTCCGGTAAGCACCAGCCGCAGGGCATTCGCACGACCTCGTGTGCTGTGCTCTTCATCGCGTGTCGCCATGAACGAAGGGCACATGGTTCCTGAATCTGTCTTGCGACACACTCCCACACCACTGCACAGCGAGGTGGCCGAGACATAGCCTCCCTGATCGCTGAAATCGAGCACCGTCGACACCTCCAGTGACTGCTCCGTCGGTGGGTGTCGCAGATGCTCCGTCGGACCGGGAGCATCGACGATCTTCCCGGGGTTCATCAGTCCCTCGGGGTCGAACGCGGCCTTCACCTCGCGGAATGCTTGATAGAGTTGCGGACCAAAGAGCCGCTCATTGAGATAGCTCCGTGCGATCCCATCGCCGTGCTCGCCGCTCATGGCCCCGCCAAACTCGATCACGAGATCGCAGACTTGCTCCGATATTCGCTTGAGTCGCTCAACGTCTTCGCGATCGCGCGTATCGAGCATGGGCCGAATGTGCAAACACCCAACCGATGCATGACCGTAAATTGCTCCGTCAGTACCGTTGCGAGAAAGAATCTCCCGAAAGCGTTCGACAAACTCCGGCATCCGTGGCGGGTCGATCGCCGTGTCTTCCACGAACGCGATCGGTTTGCGGGCGCCGGGAACCCCCATCAGCAGCGGCAGGGCGGCCTTGCGGCAAGCCCAAATGTGATCGCATTGCGCTTGGTCCAATGCGACCAAGATGTGTGTCAAACCGGGTTGATCGCTCAAAGACTTCTTCAGTCTATCGACCGCGTCGGAGACCTCCGCGTTGGACTGACCAGATAGTTCCACCAACACCAGAGACTTGGGATTCCCCACGACGAAATCTAGATAGCTGCGATACTCCAGGCTGCGAAGGGCCATGTCGACAATCGTGCCGTCAAACAGCTCGACGGCCGATGGCTCGAAAGTGAGCAGACGATTGATGGAGCCAACCGAATCGGTGATCGACTCGAAATGCAAAGCGAGCATACCCCGCGCCTTGGGTCGAGGCACCAACTCGACCAACGCCTCGGTAACGCACGCCAAGGTTCCTTCGGCACCAACCACCAAGTGCGCCAAGTTCATGTCGGCTTCAGCGTAACGTGCGGCACGGCGGTCGCGAACCATCCGCGCGCTCGGCGCGCAGGGCATCGACTCGCGGCATTCGGCCACGAACTCGTCTAGGTTGTATCCGCTGACGCGGCGCAGCACACGTGGGAAACGACTCACGATTTCATCACGATTCGAGGAGACAATCTCTTCGATCCGGCGATAGATCTCACCGAGCCGCCCATCTTCCGAAACGATCTTTGCCCGCTCCGCACCGCTGGTTGGACCGAGGGTTGCTTGCGATCCGTCGGACAACACTACGGAAAGCTCGCTGACGTGATCGACCATTTTTCCGTGACGCACCGAACGAGCGCCGGCCGAGTTGTTGCCGATCATGCCGCCCAAGTTGGCACGACTGCTGGTTGCCACATCGGGACCGAATTGAAGCTCGTGGTCCGCTGCCGCGGTATTGAGTTGATCGAGCACAACCCCCGGCTGAACGCGGGCGAGCGATTGCTCGGGATCGAGATCTAGAATCGCATTCATGTATTTGCTGAAATCGAGCACGATGCCGGGACCAATTGATTGGCCTGAAAGGCTTGTGCCACTGCCACGGGGCACCACCGGCAAGCCCTGCTCCAACGCCCACTGGATCGTGCTGCGAACATCTTCGACCGAACGTGGCACCACAACGCCACGCGGCGCGATTTGGTACATGCTAGCGTCGGTGCTGTACAAAGCCCGGTGATATTCGTCGAAAAAGACGTCACCGGCAATCGATCGATCGAGTGACTTTAACGTTTGCGCCAATTGCGCTGGGTCGAGCTGCATGGTCATGCGGGTCCTGGGATGATCACCCTTGGAACGTGATGGGGTGAGCGGTTGATTGTTCTTGCACGTTCGGTGATTGCTGGTAGAGTCGATTCTTATAGGTTGCATTACACATCGGCAAGTCGTCCGTTATAGAGCCTGCTATCCATGTCTGAACAACACCAATCACTAACCACTGAAGTCGAGCACTTGATGCGCAACGCACAGTTGCGTGAAGAGCTCGAACCGTTTCTCGACGATTCCATCGATCGCATCAACTTGCGTTCGCTGCCAACTCCGCGAGAGAACGAATATCTCGCATCGATGTTGGCGTGGGAACGAGCCCCGGTACTGCCGATTGCCCAATGGTTTGATCCGCCGTTGGAGATGCCACGCCTCTCGATGCTCAGCGACGAGCAAGTGCATACGGAACTGTGGGGCGTCATTCGCCAACTTCACGCGAAACGGATCGTACTAGATTTTACCGATCACCTGACCGACCGACAGTTGTATTGCTTGATCTTTCGCGATATTTTGTCGTCGCCCGAGAAAAAAATCGAAACGTCGCGGCACTTCTTACACTGGGATTGTGCCGACATCGGCGGCGATCCCGACGTCTGGCTGCGTTACTACGCCAGCGAGGAGGAGCGGCAGATGTGGGCCGAGCAATCCGACGAGGATCTCCCGCCGCACGAAGCTCCACCCTATCCCCGACGCCTGCCACATAACCCACTGTAGCGTCAAGCCTCTTCTGCTTTTCTTTCAAGTCGCGGCGACAATCGAACGTAATGCGACGTCGAGTTGAGGGTAGCGAAACGCATACCCGGCTTCTGTTGCCACACGTGGCGTCACGCGTTGCGACGCCAACAGCGCGGTGGAAAATTAGCCCAACACCAATCTTAGTGCGAACGCCGGAGCGGGCAATAATGCTTTCCGATTCAAGGCGTGCGCCAGGGCTTTGGTAAACTCGACGTTCGTCACCACTCCAGGCGCCACCGCGTTCATCGGACCTTGCAGGCCCTGGTTCTCCGCGGCGAACTGTGCCAGATGCACCACGTCGTCGAGGTGGATCCAGGGCACCCACTGGCGTCCGTTCCCCAAGCGACCGCCAAGCCCACGTCGGAAGATCGGCAATAGTTGCGTGATCGCCCCGCCGCCTACTCCAAGGACAAGCCCGATTCGCAACATAACAACACGGACACCCAAATCGCTGGCCTTGCGAGCTTCGGCTTCCCAGGCGTTACAAACCTGGGCAAGAAAATCATCGCCAG
>CAZNXE010000101.1:0-17465 GCA_964576465.1 uncultured Planctomycetaceae bacterium | reverse complement strand
GATAAAGGCAATGAAGAACGAGAAACCAAAATGCTATCTATTCCCAGATACGCCACAGACGCTGGCAGAACTGACACCCTTGGTTACCGAGTATCGAAGTAAAACGGGTCGTGGAAAGGGGCATCAAGATGACTGATCGAAAAATCCTTGGATGTCAGCATCGAGCACGACCCGATAGCCTTGTCCGTGGAGTTCGATCACCCGCTCGATGGCCTGGTGGCAGTTACGCTTTGGTATGAACCCAAAGGACGCATCGTGAAACTGCGGTTCAAAAATCGGAGCGAGAAGTCTTCGAATCACTTCCTGCGCCACGCGATCACGAACCACGGGTATTCCTAACGGGCGAAGCTTAGTCGTGCCGGGGCCTTTGGGGATCATCTTGCGACGCAAGGGCCGTGGCCGGAAAGCACCGGTTTTCAGATCCTTCATAAGTGTCGCAAGATTTTCGTCCAGGTTGGCATCAAACATTTTGATGCTTACCTTGTCGATCCCCGCTGCTCCACGATTCCGCTTCACCGCCTTGAAGGCTTGGTGCATCAACCGCAGGTCGATCCTGCCGGTCAACGAATGCACTTTCCGTTTCTTTGGCATGGTGTGCCTTTCACATGTTGCAATCACGAAGTTCGGACAGGCGACCCATTGGAAGACGTTTCTTAGCGACGCGTCGGGTTTCCCGGCAAGAGCCCGGGCCAGCCGATTTGGTGGCTTCAGCCGTCGCGGCTAACTGTCCGCATGTGGTCGTTGTCGTTCTCCGTCTTCAATCGGTTTCTCCTTTCACGGCGTGCCGTTTCCAGTCGCGCCGCTACTCCGGTTCTGCTACTGTCCTTAAAGAAGAGGCGGCCAAGGCAGCCTTCTCTTCAACACCGCATTGCCAGAACGTTTTCGCCTGTGGCTTATACGTTCGACTTACCGACCATCGGGCGGTGTAGAACTTCATCGGTCATGACTCAAGACCATTTTCTCCAGGCGGCGACACGCATCACCCTCGATGGTTCTCTGGCACAAACCGTGTAGTTGCCAGAGAGAAGGTCGTCAGAATCGACCCCCAGTGCTTCGTGCAGGGGCGGTGTTTGGCACACCATGAAGGCCGAAATGCCGTCTCCCGGAGTCTTCCTGCCTGGCTCCTTCGCCGCCGACCCTTCTCCGGACCTCCCGGTGGGACGACCCTAGCTGCATACCTCCGCTGAAAATCGCGAAGTTCGAGCAGGAAGTTCTGTACAGGCACGGACCCGCACAGGTAGGCTCTAGCTTTTCATTCGCCCTCCTTTCCCAGCTTCACCGTTTCTTCTAGAGGTAAACTAAGTCCTGAACCACTGCGGCTCACGCACCCCTTCGGGGTTTGCGTGGGTGTTCTTGTGAACTGTGACCCAGAGTGCGCTACGCGACTCTGGGCTTTGTTGTTTGATGCCTTCGGCATCTCTGGTGGATGGTGCCCCGGTTAGCCATTGACTGGATTTCGGCCCCTGCTGTGGTACTCTCTGTGGCTTGCCAGCGACGAATTTCCTTTCTGCGTCGATTGCCCTAATCCCCGTTGCTGCCAAGGTCGGGGGTTGAGGGAGTCAACAAAATTCACGGGAGTACCCATGGCCACATCTTTCAAGCAACTGCTTGCCGAGGATCGCTTCATTCGGTTGTTCTCGATGGGGCGGATCATTCATCCGGGCGTCATCGACATGTTCGGTCTGGCGGGAGGCTACGACGGTTTCTGGCTCGATCAAGAGCATGGCGGATTGACCTACGAGCAAATCAACTTGGCTTCGGTCTGTGCAAGGGCGAACAACTTCGATTGCTTCGTACGGATGGCCACCACTAGCTATGCCATGGTCACGCAGAATTACGAAGCGGGTGCCGGCGGGGTGATGGCTGCCCGGGTTGAGTCGGCGGCCGATGCCGAGGAGTTTGTGCAGTGGGCCAAGTTCGGGCCGCGGGGGATGCGGGGCATGAACACCAGCGGTTGGGATTCGCAATACACCCACAAGGCGCCGAAGGACTTTGCGGTGGACGCCAATCGCGAGCACTTCGTGGCGATCCAGATCGAGACGCTCGGCGCGCTGCGTGAAGCCGACCAGATCGCCGCGATCGATGGCGTCGATCTGTTATTTGTCGGGCCGGCCGACCTTTCGCAGTCGCTGGGTCATTTGGGGCAGTTGGGTCACGAAGAAGTTTGGGAAGCGATCGACGCCGTTTGGGCGGCCTGCAAAGCCCACGGTAAACATTGGGGAACAATTTCGGTCAATCCCGAGTTTGCCAGTCGAGCTGTGGAGAAGGGCTGCCGGCTGATGATTTTCGGCGGCGACGTGATGTGCCAAAAAATGGGGATCGAAGCCGTTAAGCAAGCCTATCAGCCACAGTTCGACTAGGGGTAATGCTGTTTAGAGATCGCCTCACGATGGTGACCACCGGTACTCTTCTCTTGTCTCCCTAACTTGACCCGCGTCGATGCCGCGCCTAATTTGGCATTCAGGGTGGTAGCGCCCCTCTGTTCCTTGGGGTCTACCCGCGATCTTCGACCGGCCGCTCTGAAGGCAACCGCCACGATGTGGGACCGAATTAGCAAGCAGATGTCTCGCCCCGTGAGTGGAGCGTCGTTGGCTTTTTTTCGAATCGCCTTCGGCGCCGTGATGTTTTACGAGGGTCTCTACTACCTCGGCTTAACCTGGAACAACCCTTCGACATCGAACTACATCGACTCGTTCTACACCGGGAAGCACATCGTCTGGAACGTTCACTATCCAGGCTTCTCGTGGATCAAGCCACTTCCCGAGCCGTTGATGACGGTCTTGTTCGTGGCGTTCGCCCTAGCCGGGCTACTCGTTGCCCTGGGTGTTCTCTATCGCCTGGCCATCATTGGCGTGTTTTTGTCCTTCACGTACATCAACCTGATGGACGCCTGGACCTATCTTAACCACCACTATTTGGCTTGCATGTTCGCGCTGCTGTTGTCGTTCATGCCGGCCGACCGGCGGTTTAGCTTGCGAAGCCTGATTGCATCTGCCTCGGGGCGGAACCGCCACGGCACGGGGGGGGAAGTTCCGTTTTGGACCGTATTTGTGCTGCGCGCACAGTTGTTCATCGTCTATTTCTACGCAGGCGTGGCCAAGATTAATCCTGATTGGCTGGCCGGCGAACCCCTGCGGATGTGGTTTCGTCAGCCCAACACGGTTAGGCACCTCGAACCGTGGATACCATCGTCCATCATGCAAGCGATTCGCACGTTCTTGGCCCAGGAAAACACCATTTGGGCGTTCACCTATGGAGGCATGATCTTCGATCTGGCCATTGGCTTTCTGTTGGTGTTTCGCCGTACGCGGATCTTGGGTTTTTTTCTGGTGTTGGGCTTTCACACGTTTAATCATTTTCACTTTACGATAGGTGCCTTTCCTATCATGGCCGTGTGCCTGACGATGATCTTCTTCGAGCCCGATTGGCCCGAGCGCGTGTGGCGATGGATCTGCAACCCGACGTTTGCAAGACCAAATTGGCGATGGCTCATCGGTGGCATGCTGGTGCTGCCGCCCCTGGGCGCAGTGCTGGGTTGGAAGTTTGCCACGACGCCTGCCTCAAATAATCGCCGCATGCGGCTTGCTCCATGGACCATGACGCTGGTTGTTAGTTGGCTGGCCTTTCAAGCCGTTGTCCCGCTGAGGCACTTCTTCATTGAGGGCCCTTCGAATTGGACCGAAGAGGGCACGATGTTCAGTTGGCACATGATGCTCCGCACAAAGATGCTCGGAAACTGCCTCATCGAGATCGTCGATCCAGAGTTGCCCGTGGTCGACAGCGACGTCGGTCCCTACGCGGATTGGCGGTTACCAAAAGATCAGGATCCAGTCGTACCCTATCGTCAAGTGAAATCAGGCGAAGTGCCTTGGGCGGAACTCCCGGAGTTTGTCATCATCAGCGAACCAATCGTGGGGGAGCGGATCATCTATAATCCGCTATCGAATGAGGCCCAGGAGGGCGATCCGGTTGGAACCATTCGCAATCACTGGAGTCGCGTCTACGGTTACGAAGCCAAGCTTCTTCACGAAACACACTCCGTAGCAAAATTGCTGGACGTTCACGAAGATTATGTCAGGCGAAACGTGGGCAACAGCCCGCAAGACCACGTGATCGTGCAAATTCGCGGAATCGAAGTCGCCCGTCAAATCGATCAGCACCGCCGAGACCTGAAGTACACTGAAGTGCGGCGTTTGGAGTTTAGCCGCAGGCTGTTCGAGTCGCTCGCCCCGTTGGTCAAGAACCCATCTTTCGGCAACCATCTCCAGACGCTCTTCTACTATAAATCCGCGCCCTTGGACGGTCTCGGGGACGACACGCGCGATACGCCTTTTTTCGTAGTGCTTGACCCCAAGCTTTTCAAAGCCGGGCCAGGGACACTTCCTGTCGTGCGACGTGAACTGTGGCAAGGGTCGACCTCGACGTTGGTTGATCTATGGACGTATTCACATAATCACCTCGCGCATTTGCCGCGGTGCCTTTCGTTTCACGATCTCGACGGCCAACCGGCACTGATATGGAATTACACCCACGAAATGCACCTCTATCAGTCGATATTCGTGACGGTGATGCCAACGTTCCTGCATCGATACGTGCAGCATGTGGCAAGCGATTGGGAGGAGAGGTACGGACGTCGACCGCAAGTTTACGTGACGAACTACGTAAAACTGAATCACCATCCCATGCAGTTGATCATCGATCCGACGGTCGACATGGCGAGTGTGCCGCTAACCATCTTTCGTCACAACCCATGGATGATGCCGCTTAAGCTCTCGATCGATTCAGCGGGAGTATCTCGCGTGGCCCCGACTCCGTAAGCCGTTTCGATTGCTCGTGGCTTGCCTGAACATGTTACGATTCGGGCGACGCAGCCTCGTTGGTTGTTCTTCCGTGATCCACTCCGTTTTGTGCCGAGTTTTGCGCACATGTGGCAAAGACTCCGTTTCTTTCTTAGCCGTCGCACATCGGGCTTGTCCCTGGCGGTGTTCCGCATTGGCTTGGGGCTTGTGCTGGCCCACGATGCGATCCACTATCTGTGGCCGCGGCCCGGAATTGGCAACTACGCCGCCTTCGATTATTCGCGAGCGTACAACGCTTGGCTGTTCCCCTATGCGGGCTTCGAGTGGGTTCACCCACTGCCCGAGCCGTGGTTGAACGTGGTGTTCGCGGTCTATGCGGTTGCCGCGGTGGCGATGGCTGCCGGCTTGCTTACGCGGTGGGCGAGTGCCACCGTTTTTCTGACCTACACCTACATCTTTTTGCTGGATGCGAGCCGGTACAACAACCACTACTATCTGACCGTGCTCATCACGGCGATCATGATATTCGCTCCAACGGCACGCTGCCTGAGTATCGACGGTCTTCTTGCACGGCGACACTCACGCCGAAGCGCCAGCGACGGGACGATTCCTTTCTGGCCGATCTTTTTGCTCCGCTTTCAATGGTTGATGGTCTATTTCTATGGTGCGGTGACCAAGACCACGGATGCCTGGCTGTTTCATGCCCAGCCGGTGCGCGTTTGGCTATACGAACCGCGTGTTGAATCGGCACTTCATCGATTTCTACCCGATGCGACGGTCGATGTCGTGTTACCGATGGTCCGATCGACCGAGATGGCGTTCTTTCTTTCGTGGGGCGGAATGCTGTTCGATCTGTTGATTGTGCCCTTGCTGATCATTCGGCGAACACGATTGCTCGGGTTGGTGTTGGCGTTGGGATTTCATTCAACGAACCATTGGTTGCTGTTTGACGACATTGGGTGGTTTCCCGTGATGGCCATGGCAGGCATCACGATTTTTCTCGAACCTGATTGGCCGCGGCGCGTCGCTGTTTGGCTGAAGCACCCCGTGGTGAATCGACCCAATTGGGGCTGGCTAACCGTTGGCGTAGTCTGCTTGCCACCGCTGGGAGCACTTCTTGGTTGGAAGTTCGCACCGTCGCGTCAAACCGGCGACACCAAACCGCGGCCGCTAGCGGCATTCCCCGTCGTCATCATCTGTGTGTGGGTGGTCGTGCAAAGCATCGTCCCACTACGTCATTTCTTCATTCCAGGCAATGTCGACTGGACCGCCGAAGGGGCACGGTTTAGTTGGCGGATGAAGGCCGGGCTCAAACAAGCCACACGAATGGAGATCGTGGTCGAACCGCATTCCACGGCGAATGATTCGCCCTTGAATCTCGATTGGGACGCGATCGGTCAGCCCCAGAGAATCTATCGGCACGTGCCTGCCGGCGCGGTCGACTTCGGGGCCTTGCCCGAGTTGTTTGTTGCCTTTCAGCCTTATTATGGCGAGCGTGTGATCTACAACCCCTTTCAAACCTCCGCCGGGTCTGCCCGGGGTTGGGACGAAGCGTTGCGCCGGGTGATGACCTATTGGCAAACCACGTATGGCCGGCAGCCGAAAGTACACAAAACGTTTCCTTTGGCCGACGTTCTAAAAGCGGTCGAAGATCGAATCGATTCTTCGTTGATGTCGCCCGACCAACAGCAGGCACTCACTACGGCTCAGCGACTTGCGGTCGAATTGGCCTCGGGCAGCAAGACCATTGGATCGCGACAAGCCCTTGTTGGGTCGCTGCGCGAACAGCTTTTCCAACTCGTCGCCTCGAGCAATCAACAACTCAGCGATTTGGTTCGGCGCGCGGTCGCTCAATCACACCCGTTCGCCACCGAAGGAGCCACGTTACCACCGGGCCCATTGCTTGTGGTCGATGATCCGGAACTATTTATTTCACAATCCGACAGCGGTTATGCGACGCTCGATCGGGAGAAATGGAAACTTCAACCAGACTCGATCGACACGGTCTACGCCAACATGGATTGGATGACGCATCGCCAGTGGATGGCCTTTCCGCTACTAGTCCAGCGCATCGATCCCGACGGTTCGCGCCGGCTGATTTGGAATCAGTATGCCGATCTAAATTGGCACCAGACACAAATCATGGTCGCCCGTCCGTTCATGTGCCACCAATACGCACAACGCATTGCCACTTGGTGGGAACAGCGCCTTGGCTTACGTCCGCGCGTCTACATGCACCTCGAAGCCGCGTTGTTGCCCTATACGCTACAGCCGGTCTTCGATTCGCACGTCGACATGGCCGCCGCCCCGCTACACGCGCTGTCTCACAACGAGTGGATCGTACACCTGCGGCACGTCGTGGCGGACGATGATTCAGAGATTCTCCCGTAGACGGTGGTGTCGAGAAACGGTTGCCGCATGGCTCAGTGAGGCGCCGACTGCGACTGGGAGGACGTGTTGCTTTCAGGTCGTCGCAATACGGAGAAATCGCGAACGAGTGTTCGTGTGGATCTCCGCCGGACCTCGTGCAGATTGCCGTTTGAATCGAAGTACTGAGAAAGACAAATCAGTCCTAGAACAAGTGCAACCAAGGCGATCATCCAGAATCCGGCGACGCCTGCCCCACACGACGACACGATGGACAAAACGGCCAACGAAATATAGCGCGTTCGCTTGGCGATTAGACCGTCTTCGAGATTCTTGTTGCGTTCCCTCGCAAGGTACTCTTCGGTCTGTGGCGCGGAAGAATCTGGCATGCCTGAAATCCCTTACGTAAAGAACTTGTCCGCGGCAATTCCCTTCGCCACGATAACCGAAGTGTCTAGGATACGGGTGATTTCGATGGGTGAGAACTTTGAATCGGTTAGCATTCGTTCGCACTCCGCCTTCCACTCATCGTCCGCAAGTTCACGAGGGTGACGTTTTTCAGTCTCTCGAAGACGATCGGTCCAGTCGTCCACGCGCACCTTGAAATTTCGCCAACAGCGGCGCTCAGCATTGTGTTTGAGAATCGCCAACAACACGGTAATGAGGCCGAATCCTGCAAGGATTCGCGCCAAATCAACCATGGGTGTAAGGTTTTCGAGGAGTTCGGTAAATCCCAACTTTTCCTCGACCATTCAGAAAGAGAGATGGGTAACGACGGGTAGTTCTGATCGAAAGCTAGCACGGGAGCAAGCTCAGCACAACCAATTGCCACGTGCCCCGCATCAAGTCAAGAGGCGAGGCAAAATCCAAAAGCTCGGTGCTCCTCTTCAGCCCTCCACGCGATCAACCAACACCACGCGCAGGTCGCAGACGTTTGTGTGTGTGGGGCCGGTTTTGATGAGGCTGTCGATCTGCTCGAAGAAGTGGTAGGCGTCGTTGGTTCTTAGAAAGGCTGCCGGGTCGAGTTGGTGGTGTTGAATGCGGCGCACGGTTTCTTGGCCGCAGATGATTGCTCCGGCGGCGTCGGTCGGTCCATCTTCGCCGTCGGTGCCGCCAGAGAGAAGGGCGATGCCGGCAATCGATTCGAGGGCTTCAGGAGACATGAGGTCGTCGGCACCGCTGGTTTCAACTAGCTGCAACAAGGCGGCAAGTACTAGTTGTTGGTTTCGACCGCCAAGCCCTCGCTGCGCGGTATCAACGAGCCGCACGACCGGTTCGCCACCGCTGATTAAACAGTCAGGGCCCTCTTTTTCTTGCATCACACGGGCATGATTGGCGAGTTGCCGACCAATGTCGTCAGCCTCGCCTTCGGCAGTGCTGCCGGACGACAAGAGATAGGCATAACCCAAGCGAACCGCTTCGATACCCGCGGCGTCCACCGCTCTAGCGTTGTTGCCAATGATCGATGTACGTAGCCGTGCAGTGATGGACATCGTCACCGGGTGATCTTGTCCAGCCCCCATTCGGCTTCGCAGGCTTTCGATGACGGTCCTCGGAATGTCGGCATCACTTTCCGCGAATCGCTCCAAGATCGCCAGTGCTTCGACGGGCGTGGACGTGTCTTCCACGGTTGGCCCCGAACCGATGATGTCCAGGCGATCGCCCATCACGTCGGAGATGACCAGCGTGACCAACTCCCCTGCCCGACATGCCCGGGCCAATCCACCACCTTTGATGCGGCTGAGTTGCTTGCGAACGGTGTTGAGTTCTTCGATGTTGGCCCCGCGAGAACTGAGCATCTGGGTGAGAAGTTGCTTGTCTTGCAGTGTGATGCCCGGGGCGGGGGCGGGCAGCAGTGCGGAGGCACCGCCGGAAAGTAGACAAATGCAAAGGTCATTTTCCGAGAGGCCGGCCACCATCTCCAAAATATGTTCGGCCCCAGCGACACCCTCGGCGGTTGGTTCGTTCACACCCGCGGGCCGGCCCGGATGAAGTGTGATGGTGTCGAGCGTTCGTACACAGTCGGCCGGAACGTTGATCCAGCCGGTGACATGCTTTTCGGTGAGTAGCGGTTGGCCGAGTGCCTGTTCAAATCCCGCGGCCATCCCGGCGCCGGCCTTCCCCGCGCCGACGACGACAATTCGGTGGACACGATCCAGATCGATGATGTGGTCGGCGACGCTCAACAGTCGCCCCTGAACGTGAATGGCTTCTAGTACCAAACGGTCGGAACGCACCGCATCGACGCCAGCTTGCCAGATGCGCAAGGCGTCGTGCCGCAGTTGCTGTTCATCGCGACGTGTCTTGGTGGGATTCATAATGGCGCTATCCCCGCTTGGCCAACACACCATTGACGACCAGGGCGACCATCAAGACAACTCCCATGACGAAAGGTCGCAACAAGTTGGGAACCCAGAGGATTTGGTTCAGCCCGACGGCCAACACGCTGAAGGTGATCACGCCGATGGCTGTTTTCGTCATGCTGCCTTCGCCGCCGAAAAGACTCGTGCCGCCGAGCACGACACACGCCACGGCTTCGAGCAGCAGTGAGGCGTTTTGATCTTGGGTCACTTTCGCCAACTTGCCGGCGACGATGAGTCCGCCAAGCCCGGCTGTGAGCGCGGAGATAGCAAGGCAGACTACGATGACCGCGCCGGTTCGCACGCCCGCCAGTCGGGCCGCCTCGCGATTGCCGCCGGTCATAAAGACATAGCGGCCAAACCGGGTATGTTCCAGCACGATATGCCCCAACACGAACACTGCGACCGCCACCAGCGCGCTGTAGGGCAATTCGCGAACTTCGGTGATTGGAATGCCGCGGTTCCCGATGGTCTTGAGAACCTCGGGGATGTTCAACGCGGCACTCTGGGTGACCTGCCCCGAGAGGCCGTCGGCAACGTTCATCATGGCCAACGTAATGATGAAGCTGGGCAGCGCTGCCCAAACCGTTAGACAGCCGGAGATGAGCCCCAGCAGCAGGCAGGAAAGCAGCGGGAGGACAATGATTAGGACTATCCAACCTCCCCCGGCGGCCTCGACGCCCAGCGGTTCGAGAACGACCGTCTCGCCGAGCGTCCAGCCATCCAGCACGATGGCATGGTACAGCCAGCCGGAGAAACTTGCGCACCACAGTGCGATCATGCCTACGGATAGATCAATCTCGCCACACAGGAGAACAAATGTTAGGCCGACAGCCACAATGCCCAGGATGGCGCCTTGCCGCAGGACCTGAACGAAGGTGGCGACCTTGAAGAAATCGCCACCGGTTGCCACGGTGAAGAAGATCAGCAGGATCATCAGGCTCACCAGCGGCGCGATATCACGGGCTGTCCATCGCATTCGAGCTGCGGTCATCTCTGGCTGAGACAAAGGATCATTTCTCCTGCGCTACAACGTCGCATGCCTACGCATACTGCAACAACGTTGATTTATCCAATTGCGTGTCCGTGAATTCGTGCGTCAACTTTCCGCGACGCATGACGAGGATACGGTCGGCTTCCCTTAGCAGCAACTCCGGCTCAATCGAGGCCAGCACAACGGCCGCACCTTGCCCACGGAGATCGGCCACAATCTTCATGATTTCGTCTTTGGCATGGACATCCATGCCGCGGGTCGGTTCTTCGAGAATCAAGACGCGAATCGGACCGAGCAGCCACTTGGCGAGCACGACCTTGTGCTGATTGCCGCCCGGGAGGTTCCCCAAGGCACGCCGCCGTTCGGGCGGAAGCCAACCGACTGGCGGCAAGACAGGTTCGGTCGCTCGCAGTTCTGCCCCGCGCGTGAGCCAGCGACCGATGGCGGTGCGAAGATGTGCGAGCGTGGCGTTCTTGTAGATTTCGGCCCGATGGTAAAGCGACTGCGCGCGATCGGCGGCCACCAGCACTACATGCTGCCGCACGGCATGCGAAGTCTGTCCTAACCGCAGCGACACGCCATCGACGGTGATCGTGCCAGCGGTCGGTCGTAACGCGCCGGCAACCGCATGTGCCAGATCTTGATGGCCAGCGCCAACAAAGCCATACAGACCGACGCATTCCCCGGCGGCCACTTCAAAACTTACGTCGCTGAAATGCCCGGGGAGTGTCAGGCCTTGGACACGCAACACCGCCGGTTCATCGCGACGCGGTGGCAATGTGGTGCCCGTTTCATAGCCAGCTTCCGCGATATCCAGCGCATGCCCCAGCATGGTGTGAATGACAGCGTGCTTGTCGACTTCGGCAACCGGCTTGGTTTCAACGCGTCGACCATCGCGGAGAATGGTGACGCGATCGCAGATTTCCAGCACGTCTTCAATGAAGTGGCTGATGAAGATAACGGCCACTCCTCGATTGCTAAGTTCGCCGATCATCTCGAACAATCGTCGTGTCTCGGGGGGGCTTAACGCGCTGGTCGGCTCGTCGAGGATCAAGACTCGGGCACCGCTATGCAAGCCACGGGCGATCTCGACCATTTGCCGGATGACCAACGGATAGCTGTCTAATCGCCGACGGACGTCGACGTCGATCCCCAGCTCTTTCAGATATTCTTGTGCCTTGTGGCGCATCGTTCGCCAGTCGATGCGGCCAAGTCGCGTCAGCGGCTGTCGCCCTAGGAACAGATTTTCGGCCACCGACAAGCTGTCGATGCCTGAGAGTTCTTGGTAGACCATCGCGATGCCCAACGACATGGCTGCCTGGGGTGTGCTCAGGCGAATCGGTTTGCCATCGAGCAACACTTCGCCTTCGTAGTCAGGCAGTGCGCCGGCAAGAATCCGCATCAAGGTACTTTTTCCGGCACCGTTACTGCCGACCAAGCCGTGGACCTCGCCAGCGGCAAGCGAGAAATCGACATCGGCCAATGCGATCTCACCACCGAATTGCTTACTGATACGGCGGCATTCGAGCACTGCTTGCGCGGCTGGCGGGTTGGGCGGGATCGCGGTCGTTGTCACGGCGGGCTACACCAAACAGTGGTGCGGATCGGCGAGAAAGAGCATCGCGTCGAGATTGTTCGTGTCGAGAGAAACCAACGGACCAGGCGTGATGATCTCTCGCGGCATGTCTTCAATCTTCTCGTCGTTGCGGCAGATAAACTGTCCGATCTCCAGTGCCGTTTTATGTATCAGGCACACGGGGTTTACGGTCGTGGCGGCCAACTGTCCATCGCGCACGGCCGCGAGCCCTTCTTTTTGCCCATCGACTGCCGTGATGATCATGTTTTCATGTGGCGTGCCGCGCAGCGCGGGCACGCAGGCCAGGGCCATGTCGTCGCTGTGAAAAAACGCGCCGGCGATGGGTTCGGTACTTTGATCGAGCAGGGCCTCGAACGTATTGCGGGCCTTCGCCTTTTCCCAATCACACCAGCGGACCCCGCCGCCGAGAACCTCGACTTTGGGAAACGCGGCCAGCACGTTTTCAAATCCCTGACGGCGTCCGCGAGCCCCGCTGTGGGCATCTTTGCCGCCGATGTGAATGACCTTGCCGTGGCCATCGATCTTTTCCATTAAGTAGCGAGTGCTCGTCTCGCCCATGAAAATCTGATCGGGCTGAACCTGCGCCCAAACGCCAGATTCGTGCTGCCGTTCGGGGGCGACCAGAAGCGTGTCCATCGAAATGACCGGGATGCCGCGTTTGTGGAGCATCCGCACCGGCTCGGCAAGCGAATCGATCTGCACGGCTTGAAAACAACAGAAGTCCCAATCGTCGTCGACGATGAGATCAATCTTTTCGCGTTGCTTCTGTGAATCGAATTCACCGTCGTACCACACCACTTCAACACCCAGCAGATCGCCCCACAGTTCGGCTGTATCTCTGCCCAGCTTGCACCAAGTGCTCTGCAGGCCGGCGTTGGAAAAAGCGGCTCGAAGTGGGCGTCGTCCGCTGGCATCGGCCGCGGCGCGGGGGGCCGACGATGAACATCCCCCCATGGCCGCTCCCCAGCCCATGGCGGTGCCGGTAGTCATCCACCGCAAGACGTCCCGTCGATGGGGTGCTTTTCTCTGTTGGTCGTCGGTCATCAGATTCTCTCACGCAAGACGTGCGATCGCGGTGGAAGGTTGCGAACAAACCGGGCCGTATCTTAATTGACACGCTCAACGATCCGTTATCGTAGGCCGCCGCCGCACCTTGGGGCAAGCCTTGCCAGGGGCGGAACCATGGGAATGGTGCGACCGCTACTCGCCTACGCGGTCTTCCGACTTCACTTTGCTGATGAGCGAAAGAAACGCTTCCATCGAGGGGCATCGCTTGGCTGGATCGCGACGGAGACAACTGGCAATTGCCTTAGAGAGGCTTGGGTCGATGTTCGGGCGATACTTCTTGATGTCCATGTGCTTGTGCGTGGCGTGTGTCATGGCCACTTGTCCGGTTGATCCACGCTCCCAGGGCAATTCGAAGGTCAGAATCTCATAAGCGGTCACGCCGAATGCGAATACATCAAGCTGTTGATCGGTTTTCAGCCGTTTGACCAACTCGGGGGCCATGTAGTTTGGCGTGCCAGTGCGATTGCCGGGCAGCATGAAAGGTCGCGTCGCCGGTACGGTCAAGCCAAAGTCGATGAGCTTCAACGTATCGACTTCGGCTGACGTACACATCAGGTTGCGGGGGCAAACGTCGCGGTGAATGTAACCAGCGGTGTGGACCGCCTGGAGCGCCGTGGCTGTCTGGCGGATGAGCGAGAGACGTTTTCCGTCGAGGAGTTTGCTGCGGCCAATAATCAGGGAGTTGAGCCCCGCCCCTTTAAGAAACTCCATCACCAAGTATTGCTGACCTTTCGTTGTGATGCCGTGCTCGTAAGTCTTGACGATATTGGGGTGATCCATGGCCATGGCGATTTCGCCCTCGACCGGCTTCTTGATGCCCTTGAATCGCGATTCAAAGAACGCGGTTTTCTCGGCATCAAGAATTTTCAAGGCCACGATGCGATCGTCTTTCCGGTCGCGGGCCATATAGCATTCCGACATTGTGCCGGAGATCGCTTCGCGCAATAGCTCGAAGCGGCTGCGAACGTCAACCTTGCCGCCGCTGAACATCGTTTTGAAATTGTCGAGCAGCCCCATGGCGGGCAACTCCTTTGGACGATCGTCGTTGGACGACGATCGGTCTCTTGTAATCGTCCAACGCCGGGAGAAAGCGAGGATCTCTGTCCGATTCTTACAACGGTCTTACTCTAGCGCGGAAGTGTGCAGCATGCAAGCTACACGGTGGTGGGCCTTTCCGAGCGGTGCGATACAGCCAAGCTTATTTCCCGCAGTAGTCGATGGTGCGGGCGATCTCACTCTTGAGATTCGCGCGGGTCACAATCCGGTCGACGAAGCCGTGCTCGAGCAGGAATTCGCTGGTTTGAAAACCCTTGGGCAATTCGATGCGAATCGTGGCTTTGATGGTCCGTGGCCCGGCGAACCCGACGAGTGCCTTGGGTTCGGCAAAGATGACATCGCCCAGCGAGGCAAAGCTGGCCGCGACGCCGCCCATGGTCGGGTTGGTGAGCACCGAAATGAACAGCCCGCCGGCCTCATCGTAACGGGCCAGCGCGGCGGAAGTCTTTGCCATTTGCATCAACGAGAGAATGCCTTCGTGCATGCGTGCCCCGCCGCCAGAGCCACTGATGATGATCAGCGGCAAGTTCTGTTCGGTTGCCCGCTCGATGAGCCGCGTGAGCTTTTCGCCGACGACGGCTCCCATGCTACCCATGATGAATGCCGAATCGGTCACGCCGAAGGCGACACGCCGCGCGCGAATCATTCCGGTGCCCACGATGGCCGCGTCGCGCATTCCGGTCCGTTTCTGCTCGTCAACCAAACGGTCGCGATAGGCTTTCTTGTCGATAAACTCGAGCACGTCGACGGGCTCCAATTCGGCGTCCCACTCTTCAAACGTGCCTTCGTCGAGAAGCTGGTTGATCCGATCGTGGGCCGAGACATACCAGTGGTAGTCGCATTCCGGACATACGCCGAGTCGTCTCTCGGCCTCTTTGCGAAAGATGGTTGCCCCGCATCCGGGACATCGCTTCCAGAGCCCCTCGGGCACTCCACGTTTTGGACGATGTCCCGTGGATTGTGGATCGGATTTACCAATGCTCATAACGCTCACCTTGTTCTCACGATGTGGCTGGTGCCAATTCGGTTTCGATCACCTGCCATCCGCTCGGTTCAGCATAGGACTTCCACAAGTCGCCCAACGCACCTTGTTGCAGCTCGCAACGGACAATCGAAGTCAGCGGCTCGGAAACCACGAGGGCGACCGTGCCTTCCTTTTGTTTCTTGAGGAACTTCTTTAGCACTGTATGAACGCGGGCTCGGGCGTCACTCAATGTTTCGCCCGATGGCGGGCAAACACTGTCGGGGTTCTCTTGCCACTGACGGTAAACCTTCGGGTGCTTGCGTTTGATTTCCTCGACCGACATGCCCTGCCACAATCCATGGTCGAGATTCTGCAAGTGATCCAACTTGCGACACCGTACGTCGAGCACCGTGGCCAGTGCTTTGGCCGTTGAAAGTGCCGGTTCGGCATCAGAACAAAACACGGCGCGAATGCCCAGATCGCGCAACTCTTCCCCGGTGCGGGCAACTTCCTCGGTACCACGCTCGCTGAGCGGAATATCGAGCGTACCGTGAACTCGGGCTTGCTCGACGTAATCGGTCGAGCCGGGCCGAATCAAGATGATTCGCAACATGCGATTGCTAACCTTTGTCCTAACGAACTTTTGTCCGCAGCTTGCGATTCAATGCCCGCAGGCTGTCCTGATAATCGTTGGATCGAAAGATCCCCGATCCAACTACATACAAATCCGCGCCAGCATCGGCACATTCGGCAATGGTCGAGTCGTTCACACCGCCATCGATTTCCAACAATGCGCTAACGTCCGAACGCTGGCTAAGTTGCTTAAGCTTTTCAAGGGCAACGGTTTCAAACGATTGTCCGCCAAAGCCGGGCATGACACTCATGACCAGAATCAGATCGCACAAGTCGAGACAGTCTTCGATGGCCGATAGCGGCGTGGGAGGATTGATAGCAACGCCAGCACCCGCGCCCGAGGCCCGAATCACCTCAAGAACCTTCCTCGGTTCGTCGACAGCTTCCGCGTGAAAGGTAATCACGTCGGCTCCCGCATCCCGAAACTGAGGTGCATACGTCGCCGGATCGGAGATCATCAGGTGTACGTCCACCACCAACGAAGTCAGTTTCCGAATGGCTGAGACAATGGGCAATCCATAGGTGATGTTGGGGACGAAATGCCCGTCCATCACGTCGAGATGCAGCGCCACGACACCGGCTTCTTCGAGCAGGCGAACTTCTCGCTCGAGATTGGTGAAATCGCACATCAACATCGACGGCAAAACAGCCGGTGTATTGGCACGCAAACGCTGCATTGGGTTGTCCGAGGACATGGTGAGATCGTGCCCAGACGGGCACGCATTGTTAGGCGACGGCTAATGGACAATGAAAACTGCCGCAGTGGCAACCAGACGGCTGGTGAAGCCGTCGCCTTCTTGCGTAGTGGCGCTCGCGCTGTCGCATGGTACGGCAGAGCAAAAAATCAAAGGCAGATTCTAGACCTTGTTGATACATCAGCATAGCCACAGACTTGGTCAGGGTAACACAACCGGGGCATGGCGTCGTCAAGGACGTTAGCCATCTCCACGGCAGACAGGAGACCCCCGGAAGAGTGGCTTGGGTCACAACTCCTTCATTTCAAAAGGATTGCGCCGTGGTCTTGCTCCAAGACCACCGCAACCCCAAACGCAAACTAGCCCAGGAGTGCGTCTCCTGGGCTAGCGCAGATTCAGTCGTGATTGTTACCAAGGGTTACTTGGTGTCGTCTTCGTCGTCGCTATCATCGTCGTCATCGTCGTCGTCGTCATCGTCGTCATCGTCGTCATCATCATCGTCAGAATCTTCTTCCTCCGGCTCTGGCTCGATGAGATCGTCGTTGATGCCCTGCTTGAGCGACGTGTCGATGGTTCGCTCCATCAACACTTCACCCATCGGCGTTTCGCCTTCTAAGACGAGCACCGTATGGAGCGAGGAGTTGACGGTCTTTCCCAATTTTGCGTCGAAGTAGGCCACACCGGACGATTCCTGTTCGGGGACTTCCAGTTCGACATCGGCTTCGTTGTCTTCATCAATCTCCAGCGTAATTTCGCTGGCGAGGCTAATCCTGGCCAACGCCGTGCCGTCAATATCTTCAGTGCCGTCGTAGGTATAGGTCTTCTCCGTCATCTGCTTGGCGGGACCCATCTCCAATTCGGTCGTACTGGACCATGTTCCGCCGTTGTCTTGCGACTCTGCCGGGAACTTGATCACGGAATCGGCGATCGCC
>CAZNXE010000100.1:0-17465 GCA_964576465.1 uncultured Planctomycetaceae bacterium | reverse complement strand
AACAAGCTAATAGGACGCGGGCCCATCCCCAGACGGAATCACACCTTTGGTCCGAAGACATTATTCGGTATTACCTGCAGTTTCCCGCAGCTATCCCGAGTCTAGGGGCAGGTTACCCACGCGTTACTCTCCCTTACGCCGCTGTCCATCTCCCTGCAAGCAGGGAAACTTCTCGCTCGACTTGCATGCCTAATCCACGCCGCCAACATTCATTCTGAGCCAGGATCAAACCCTTCAATTGGTATTTGCTTATCGGGCCGAAACCCGATTTGCTGAGCCACTTGAAAAAGCTTGAAAAAACTGAAAAACAGACGATCTGCCCGAAGGCAAATCGACACTGTCCAATTCACAATCTTGGACAGATTGACATTGGGCTACCACCAAATTGTCAAAGAACAAACTCGCCACACTGCAATGAGCGGTAAACCGCCCCTCACCATGTTGCGAGCAATGAATCATATCGAAGTAGCACTTGCTGTCAACGGGGTTGCGCACGAATTTGTAACAAAGATTATTTTGGCGTTTCTCGACGCAAGAAATACCCCACAAAGCCCGCTAAATGAAGCACCAATGACGCCCCGCACAGCGCAGCCTGCTACTCATCGTCGGAGGTGAGCACCAACTCGATGGCGGTCTCCCGACGGTCTCGTACGACCGCTAACTGCACGGTTTCGCCGGGCTTGCGGCTCTCGATGGCCGTGAGAAACTCATCGACGGTGCGTATCTTTTTCCCATCCACGGCCACAATCAAGTCGGCCGCGCTGCGATCGGTGCGCTCGTAAACAAATGGTCCCTGGCGAGTTCGCTCGACCCGAGGTCCACGCAGCCCGGCAATCTCGGCAGCCCCGCCGGGAACCAGTCGCGCCACTAACAGGCCCCGTTCGGTCTGATAAACCCGGGCAATCCCCGCATCGGGCCGGACGACATGCCCATCTTTGATGAGCTGTGGCACGATCCGGGCTATGGTTGCGGAGGGAATCGCGAAGCCGATCCCGGTGTTTTGGCCCGTCTTACTGGCGATGGCGGTCGTCATGCCGATCAATCGGGCGTCGCCATCGAGCAGCGGTCCGCCTGAGTTGCCGGGATTGATCGCCGCATCGGTTTGTATGATCGACTTGATTTGGCGCTGGTTGCGGCTAGAAATCTCGCGGTTAAGGCTCGAAATCACCCCGGTCGTGAAGGTTCGTTCCAAGCCAAAGGGGTTTCCGATGGCGAACACCCGTTGACCGACCAGCAGCGACGACGAATCGCCCAATGTCACGGGTTCGAGGGAATCTTTTGGTGCATCGATCTTCAACACTGCCATGTCGCTGGTGGGGTCGATGCCAACGATTTGAGCGTCGTAACTTCGGCTGTTGAAAAGCGCAACCTCGACGCGTCGGGCCCCGTCTATCACGTGGAAATTGGTCAGAATGTGTCCCTGACGATCCAAGATACTTCCCGATCCGGCACCCTCGCTGGGGACGGCAAGATCGAAGAAATCGACCGCCTGCACGGTCTCTGTTTGGATGTTGACGACGCTGCGATTAACCGCCTTGTAGACGGCAATGTTGACGCGTTCCTCTGGGGTTCGCGTTGAGCCATCGGCAATTTCTGTATCGATGCGAGGCTCGCTTGGGGCGTCGTCTTCAATCCGCGGCTTCAGAGCTGTCAGGCTATCGTTTTGGATGGCACCTTGCACGATAGGCGGAGCCGTAGCGCCTCGGGTATCGACGAGAGAATAGGCAACTGCTCCACCCAAGAGGGCACATGCAATACATAACATTGTCTGTTTCGCCATGATCGCGTTTCCCTGCCGTTGCGAAATGAGCGGAGAATCAATCGGTCGCTCGCATTCCTTCTCAAATTGTTGCAACCCAGCAGGCATTGGGAAAGCACTTCCCAGCACCTGTCACGCAAGAATCTAATGCGCGGCATCTTTCCGGTGTGCCGTAGTGCGTTGGACGACTTGGCTCTCGCATTAGGAACGACGTGCAGAATCGCGTCGGTCGGCAATCTTTCTGTCTGCAATTTATCCAGACCACCCGAGCAGAAATTTCTAGCAAGGCATTGCTGGCTCCTTCGATTGCCTAATCTCCCCATCTTCTTGCTCCGATACTCCTTGCTAGCGTGATTGGTAGGGACGCCATGCGATGTCATGAACGGTTTGCCATCATCTCGATTCATTCGGCCCCACCACGGAGGACATCTCTTATGCGACGTTATCAGTTTCTGTCGCTGGTGCTTTCCATCGTCTGTCTAGGTTGTGGATTCAGCGCCCAAAGCCTTGCAGCCCAGGAGCTTTCGCCATTTCGGGCCCCCGCCCCCGCCGGGTTCCCAATCTGCCCTCTTCTGGTCGCGCAGCTAGACGAGTTGGGGCTTCCCTTCCAGTTTGGAATGCCGTGCGGCATGTCATCGCTGGCGTTTTCATCCGAGCACCAAGATGATATTGGGCCGTCTGATTGTTTTGACGACTTGCTCGATCAAGCCGTCGCGCTCCCCGCATCGCCTGCACCGGCGATCCCGATGACCCAGTTCGAGGATCTGACGCCTGCGGTGGAAGCGACGCTTGCCGAGAACCTGGCACGAGAAGCGACCGGGCGAGTTCGTCGGATGCTGTTGCAATTCACCCCCGACCGGTGGCTGACGTTATTCAATTCGCACCTTGAAATGGTCGTCGATCTGGCTCAAACCGGCATTGCACCGAATTATTGCTACGGTCCCGCGACAAGACCGGCAGCCGGCGAGGCTGTGGAAGAGCCGTTTACCGACCGCAGCGTGGCGAATCACAGCATGACGATTCATGTGGTTCCCGAGGAAGAAATCATTGAGGTCGTACGGGAGATGCTGCCCTTTACGCTCCACTTCACGCCATTCGGAACGGCCCCAATCATCTCTAGGTGCTTCTCCCAACTGGTCAGCGACCCGCGGATCATGCTCACCCGTGACGAGGCGTTGGCCCGCGACTATGTATTGGACGAGGGTGATCTGTTCGCAGACGATGGCTATTACTACGACGATTCCGACTGCGTTTGGGCCGGCATTTCTGGGGCAGTGTGCGGGAAAGTAGATGAAGGGTTCGGTGCCTCGTACGACGTTCAACGGGGTCTTGCCGCCGCGGCACTTCAGCCTGTCGAGGTGAGCAAGCAGCGTTGTGCGACGGACACCACCTGGATCGGTTGTGATGACGCTGCCGCGCTAGTTCGCGAGCATGCTTATGCTTCGCTGAAGCGCGACTTGGGCCGTGAGGCTGTCTCGGCAGCATCGCAGGCACCTCTTTCTGAGGTGGCCGCTGCAATTCTAAAACGTCTGGGTGAGGCCATGGCCGAATTGGGCGAGCGTCTTGAGCAGCTCGAGGATTCCAAGGATTCGGAGCCTGCCAGCAGCAACGATGGAATCCAGCAGCAAGCTTCGCTAGATTCGGCGATTGACTCCGTCGACGAAGCGCTGTTGTACCTGGGGCTGTAAGGCAAAACGCCTGGCAACAGATTGTCGTAAGCCAATCGCCTGAATGTATTTGCGACAATATATCTACGGCGATGACTTCGAGGTTGGCGATCGTTCAGTTAGGTGATTCGCCCCATCTACTGGTGCCCCGCTCGGTCGCTCACTCGAGTGGCAGATCAGCCTGGGATCCCGTCGGGTGGGCTAGACCAGTTCCATTGCCCCATCTTGTGAGCAGCCATTCTCGCCATCTCACCCCCCGGGCCGGATTGCAACGGTTCTTCTGGTCTCCCGGCGGGCTGCCAATCGGGGGCAAATTGGGCAGATTTTTCTTGGCGGAACCCCTTGCACTTGAATAGAATAAAGCTGGTTCGTTGTTTGGCAACGACACCATCGGAAAGCTGTACGCAGCGACCGGCCTCCGCCACGGAACACGGTGGTCGTGTGTCGCGCGCCATTGGAAGAGGAGTTGGCCGTCATGTCAGCCACCACACGTGCATTTTTTGTTCTCGCAGGTTTGCTCGTCGCCTCGGTAACGATGTTCAACAACATCGCTCCTGCCGAGGAACCCAGTATCGAGGCTTCACGCCTAGATAGCTTTGCAGCTCCCGGCGGTGAGACGTTCTTCGCACTCAGCCTCACTCCGCAACGGGCGGCTCCACCTTCAGACGAACACGACATCGTGGTGCTGTTCGATACCTCGGCCAGTCAAACCGGTCCGTTTCGCGAAAAGGCACTCGCCACTCTGAAAGCCTTGCTAAAGGGCTTGGGAGAGCAAGATCGGGTTGACTTGATGGCTGTCGACTTGGATGCCGTTGAATTGACGTCAGGTTTCGTAGCGCCGGTAGGCGATGACATCGATCGCGCGATGGAGGCTCTCCTAGCGCGAACACCGCTGGGTTCAACAGACATGCACAAGGTGCTCAGCGCGGCCGCCGATCGCTTGGCGAGCGATGGTCGCGAGGCACGGAGCATCGTTTACATCGGCGACGGAATGAGCGCGGCCGAGTTGATTCGCAGTGAGAAAATGCGAGGGCTGATCAAGAAACTTACCAACGAACATGCTCCGGTCACGAGCTTTGCCATTGGACCACGCACCGATAGCTATCTCCTGGCCACACTGGCCAATCATTCGGGCGGAATGCTGGCGGTCGACAACGCGAATGTTACCGCGGAGCAGGCGGGAAGCTTTCTCGCGCATGCTGCCCGGGAACCAGTTGTATGGCCGATTTCTGTTTCGCTGCCCGAGGGAATGAGCGAAGTCTATCCGGCGCAACTTCCCCCGCTGCGTGCCGACCGTGACACGATCTTGATTGGCGTTGGCGCAACCCAGGAGCCGTTTGAAGTGTCGGTCGAAGGCCAGGTTGCCGGAACACCAACGCAGTTGGCATGGAATGTCCGACCGGCGGCGGCGAACGAAGACAATGCGTATCTCTCGCGATTGGTGACCGAAGCTCGAAACGACGGCGGACTGGGATTGCCAACTTTAGGCACTGCAGGCTTAAGAGAGATTCGCCGCGTCTACGACGATCAGGTCCGCGACTTGAACGCCCTGGGCGAACAGGCGGTGGCCAGTGGTCAATTCGATCAGGCCGACCGACTGGCGGCTGCCGCACAGCAAATCGACCCCAACAATCCAGAAACAGAGATCATTCGCGGCGCCGCGCAGCGCGGTCGGGAAGGGAACGACGGGCAAGTTGGTCCCGTCGGGCTGCGATTGGTGCAAGTGCAAGACGATCTCCCGTCGCCTCTAGGTGAGGGCGCGGGAGAATTGGCCAACGACGGCGCGTTTCTCAATCGCGTTGACGAGGACCAACGTGTGATGCGGCAAATGATTGAAGCCGTCGTGCAGCATGCGATCAATCAAGCCCGAGGGGCGATGAACACCGACCCCGACGCGGCGATTGAGATGTTAAAGCTGCGTCGCGAGGAAGTGCGGCAGGTCGCGGACTTGGATGCCGAAGTGAAACGGCAACTGCTTGGCAAGCTTGAAGACGCTATGCGTCGGGCTACGTTTCGAGCCGACGAGCGGCGTGATCGCGACATCAAAGCCCAAGCGATCGAGGCATCGGCGCGGGAGCGCGAAAAGGCGCTGTTTGCGTTGGAGCTGCGCGAGCAAAAGATCGATCAGTTGATGAATCGGTTTAACGCATTGATCGACGAAGGATACTACAAGAGCGCCGGCAAAGTCGGTGAACTAGTCCGCGAAGTTGATCCCAGGCGGAATGTCGGAGCTCAGGCGGTCGAGGTTTCGCAAATGCAAGGTTCGGTGATAACCATGCTGCAGTTGCGTTTGGACCGGCAAAAGGGTGTCGTCGACGCGCTGGAATCGACTGAGCGATCGCACATTCCCACGTCTGACGAACCGCCGATCGTTTATCCGCCCGCCGAAGTGTGGCGTCGGATTACCGAGAGTCGCGAGCAGTACGCGACCGTCGATCTCTCAGCAAGCAACCCTGCGGAGCAGAGAATCCAAAAGGAACTTGGCGAGCCGACGCTGATCGAGTTCATCGACACTCCGCTTGAAGATGTTCTGACCTACCTCGAAGACTACCACGAGATTGAAATCGAGATCGACCAACGTGCCTTGGACGACCTTGGCATCGACTCCGGTTCGCCCATCAACCGCAACCTGAGCGGGATTACCCTGCGTTCGGCATTGCGATTGATCCTCAGCGACCTGGATTTGACCTACATCATCGACAGCGAAGTGTTGATGATCACCAGTGTCGAAGAGGCAGAAACACGACTCATCACCAAAGTCTATCCCGTGGCGGACCTCGTCGTACCGATTCAATCATTCGGCGGTGGCGGTGGCGGCGGCGGTCGCGGCGGCGGTGGTGGCGGTCAAGGTGGCGGTGGCTACTGCGTCGGGCGCGGCGGTCAACGTGGAGTTGGCCTCGGCGCCGTTGCCGGAGCCCAAGCAGGTTGCGGCTTCGGCGGCGGCGGCGGCGGTCGTGGAGGAGGTGGTGGTGGTAATTTCAACGTCGGTGACAGGTTCATTCCCCCGGGCGTACTCCCTGACGGCGTGCTCCCCGGCGGTCGTAGAAATGGTTTCCGCGCGTTCGCGGTCGAAGACGAGTTGAATTTGAGTTCCAAAGACAAGCCGGCAGCCAAGGTAGCCGCCTCGCCTGCTCGTGCCGGGGACGACCATGTGGCAACGCGCCGCGCGCCCCGCAAACGGCGTTACATCGAATTAAACCTCGCCGAGGGAACCGATGCGGCCGTTGCCTGGAACGACCATTTCGCATCGCATCAAGACGAAACGCCCGAGATCATCCGCGCAACCGCGCGGCGACTCATGTCGCACAAAGAGTTTGACAGCGTGGCGGCAATGCTCGACGCGGCACTACGCCATGGCTATGCCCAACCATGGATGTACGAGGGGATCACCCTGGCGATGCAGGCCGCGGGGCGTTCACCCCAAGAGGTTGAACGGGTCTTGATGTCTGCGGTCGACTTCAGCGAGAACAATCTCGATTTGATGTACGTCGCTGCCTATTTAAGCCGCAGCGGGCTGGAAAACCGTGCCCTGGAAATCTATCGTCGCGTGGCCCTGGATGCCCCCACCCGTTCCGAGCCGTTCATGCTGGGGTTGAAGACCGCACAAAAAATAAACGACATGGAAGCCATGCAATGGGCCACCATCGGCATCTTAAGCCAAGCATGGCAGAACGATAAGGCCGACATCTGGAAGAACACCTATCGTCTGGCAGAAGCCACCCTGGCCAAGTTGCGCGAAGAGGGTCGTGAGAAAGAGGCCGCTGCGTTCGAGTCCAAGCTTGATGAGGCGGTCGTTCGCGATTGTATCGTCGTTGTCTCTTGGACCGGCGAAGCCGATGTCGATTTGCTCGTGGAAGAGCCCGCCGGTACGGTTTGCTCATTCCGCAACACACGTACGACCTCTGGTGGTGTGATGCTGGGAGATAGCCTTCCCCAAACCTCTCAACAATCGGGCGGCAGCTATCGCGAAGTCTATGTTTGCCCCAAAGGGTTTGCCGGCGACTATCGTATGATGCTACGTCGCGTGTGGGGTAAGTTGACCGCTGGGAAAGTAACGGTCGATATTTACACGAACTACCGCGGCGAAAACGCTACGCATCGGCAGGAACAAATCCCGCTAGACGACAAAGACGCGCTCGTTCTTTTTCGCGTTGAGCAGGGGCGTCTGAAGGATTCACTGGAAGACCATCAAGTGGCCACCGCCGCCGCCGAACAGTTGGCCATGCGGCGCGACATCTTGAATCAACAGCTTAACCAGGTGACCGACACCTATGCCTTGAGTCAATTGGCAGGCAGCCGCGACCGCGCCATTCAGGGTGGAGCCCGACCATTCGTCCCAGGAAATGCCGTGGGGTTTCAGCCCGTGATTGTCGTGCTGCCTGAAGGTACCAGCTTGTTTGCGACGGCCGTCATCTCGGCCGACCGTCGTTACGTTCGCTATAGCGGATTACCTCTGTTTTCGGCGATTTCGGAAGTGAACACGTTCAACGTGTTGACAGGCGCATCGGGAACAGCAGGCGGTGGAGGCGGCGGCGGCTTCAGCGGCGGAGCCGGGGGAAACTTCTAATCCGGTACGTTCGTCAGGTGCTGGGTCTGCGTTTTCTGCAGGCAGTCTGTCCAGAAAGATCGACGTTTAGCGGCGTGCTGAGCCCGGCACCACGTCCAGGTCAAGCGGTTCAAAAAGCCCGGCCTTAAGTCGCTCGATCGCAATGGCGCCCATCACCGCATTGTCGGTACACAGTTCTAGTGGGGCGATGTGAAGTGTAAAGCTGCCGGCAGTCGCATCCGCCGAGAGCCGCTGGCGAAGCGCACCGTTGGCCGCAACGCCACCTCCCACGCAGAGCGTCGATAGCCTTGTTTCCCGCAGCGCACGAGCAGCCTTGCGGGCAAGCACATCGACCACGGCTTCTTGAAAGCTTGCGGCCAAGTCTCTTACAACTTTGGGGGCGAGCGAGAGTTGCTCGAAGTCGACGTTGCCCGGCGGGGCGATCTTATAGCGAACCGCCGTCTTCAAGCCGCTAAAGCTGAAGTCGAGGCCGCCGGTGGCGCCGAGCATCGCTCGCGGCAGTTGATAGGCCCGGGCGTTGCCATCATAGGCGGCCTGTTCGATTGCCGGTCCACCGGGATAGCCCAGCCCCAGCATGCTGGCAACCTTGTCGAAAGCCTCGCCCGCGGCGTCGTCGATGGTCGCCCCCAGCAATTCAAAGTCGAGCGGGTCGTTGCAGCGGTACAGGCTCGTGTGCCCCCCGCTAACGATCAGTCCCACGCAGGGGAACACATTCTCCGCAGCACTCATCTGGCAGGCGTAGATGTGGGCCTGAAGATGATTGACCGCCAACAGTGGAACGTCGAGCGCCACGCACAGGGCTTTCGCAGCGGATAACCCCACCAGCAGCGAGCCCGCCAGCCCTGGGGTGTTGGCGACCGCCACCGCGTCGATATCCGCCAGCGTGATTCCCGCTTGACGCAACGACTCGTCGATGACCGGCAAGATACGCTCGACATGAGCCCGCGACGCAATCTCGGGGACCACACCACGAAAGCGTTCATGCAACTCATGCTGCGTTGCAACAGTGGATCCCAAGACTTCAAGACGATCGGTGATAACCGCCGCAGCCGTTTCGTCGCAGGAAGTTTCAAGAGTCAAGATGGTACGGGTCATAAAGCCACTCTCAAACCGTCATGTAGGTCATGGCTTGCCCTGACATGGCCTTCGATTGGCCCTGACCTACTTTGCTTGTCTCAGACTCATCGTCGATCCTTCAAGAGAACGACGTGTGGTTGTGTCGCCGTGGTAGAAGAAAGCCGCAACCTTGAAGAATACCACAATGACACAACGGCACGACGAGCAGAAACAATATTGAGCAGGTCGGGGCTTGCCCTGGGCACGATTGAGGCCTGATACCTGCACAAAACTCGCCATGAACGCGGGGTGAAACGGGCTTTGCTGGAATAACCTGTTCTCTTTGTTTGACTTTTCGAGTCAGGAGTCGCGCCCGCCGACGGTCGGCACCGCCATCAGTTCATTTGAATTGTGGACCGATTGCGTAGAGAACACCATCGGTCCCGGAGATGTAGAGCGTTTGATTAAAGCCGATGGCTGGAGAACGTCCGATTGTTCCAGGCAGCGGAAATTGCCATCGCGGTGTTCCATCCTGATTGATGGCGTGAAGCAGGTTGTCTCGGGACACGATATAGATCACTCCGTCCGCGCCGATGGCTGGTGACGACGATACGCCTCCTTGGGTTTGGTAAGACCATTTTTTCGTGCCATCGGGGCGAACACAGTACACGTTGTGGTCGAAGGAGCCCACGATCAGACTGCCGTCTGACGCAATACCAGGCGAGCAGTAGATGGCGCCGCCGGTCTTAAACTTCCATCGTTTTGTCCCGTCGGCGTTGATCGCATGGAGGTAGGTATCGACGGACCCGACATAAACGGTGCCATCGTCGGCAACAGCGGGCGATGATTCGATGACTCCGCCCGTCTTGAAGGTCCATTTCTTTGTTCCGTCCGGATGAATGGCGTAGAGCTGATGATCGTTTGCCCCGACAAAAATGGTGCCGTCGCCGCCAACAGCTGCCGTTGATTGAACAACGCTGCCGGTGGCGTAGGTCCATTTCGCTTCGCCAGCGGGAGTGATCGCGTACAGTTTTCCATTGTCGGAACCCTGATAAATGGTACCGTCGGGGCCGAGTGTTGGGGATGCGTAAACGGTGCTGCCCAGCGAATAACTCCAGCGTTGCGTTCCGTCCGGATTGATGGCATAGAGAGTCCCATCGTGGTCCGGTGTATAGACAATTCCGTCGGGGGCGACAGCGGGTGAGGACCCCATGACGCTGGCTGTGGCGAATTTCCATTTCACTCGGCCATCGGGATGAATCGCATAGAGCCTGTTGTCATAGATTCCGGCATAGATCATTCCGTCTGCGCCAACGACCGCTGATGTGGGAGCCTTCTCTCCCGTTCTCAGTGCCCATTGTTGTGTTGCCGTTTGAGGTCCTTTGTACGGACTTAAGCCAGTGTGTTGAGCGTTGCCGCGAAACATTGCCCACGGCCTCCCATTATCGGCGTCGGATTCCGTTTTCTCCGTTGCACGCAGCGTGCAGCTTTCCACATAGGCATGGCTGCAAACGTCCGGCTTGCTGAGTGGCAGGTAGTAGAGCCAATCGGCCGCCTCATAATAAATAACTTCGCTCACTTCGCTGGTGTGTGCGAGGCACTCGCAGGCGATTTCACCACGGCGACGCATGGAGCCTTCGTAGTCTTTGTGACGCAGTGATTCCTGGGCTTCAAAGAAAAAACTGCGTGGTCCTCGGAATGAGGAACCGAAATTGTCGGCCAGATCGGCGAAGTTGTGTCGAAGATAAATCTCCAGCGGTTTGGATTCGGGCAGTCCTCGCACACCGAACAGTACCGGTTCCGTGGACAGTCCCGAAAGGTCAAGCATTGTCATGCCCTCACCAATATGGCCGGCGTAATTGATGCTCGACCAGACTCGCGAGTAGTCTCGTCCGAATGGTTTCCCTTTCGAATTCACTGCGACTTCAAGTTCGGCTTTGGCACCAAGAACGGCTTTTTCTCGCAGCGGAAGGACAATGCGCGTGCGAACTTCAGGAAATGTCTCCTCAAGATCCTCGAGTAAAAGGCGAACTCCCCTGGCGATCTCACGATTACGCACGTATCGCCAGCGGAATTCTGAGTCCTCTGACTGACAGGAGCCCAGCCATTCGTTGGTCTGCCACGTGGTCAACCTTTCCACCGAGTTTTTGTCTCCCGCCCAGGTTTGCAGTACCGAATCTTTCACTGCGGCGATTGGTGCAAAGGCTCGGTCGATTCCCAGATAGCTGTGAATCTTCCTTCCAGTGCGACGGTATTGCACGATCGGTTGAAGACCGTCTTCGCCATCAACGACGGAATAAGGCAGACTGACATGCGTTCGAGTGCTGATATACAGTTCGTCAAAGGCGGGCAATTTTAGCAGCGTGGCCATTTCCTTCAGGACGTTGGCACGCATCGCTGATCGATTCAGATCGAGCATCTCGACGGACCAGGGAGCTCCCATGTCAATGACGACCAGATGTCCCTTCAGCGGCAATCGTTCTGGTCCGTCCTTCGTAATCCTCTGAGAATTAACAGTGGCTTTGAATTCTGAGTGATAACCGCCAGACTGAGGAATGTTGGCAGCCCTGGTCAGGCCTTCCGGATCCAGTGTCTGATCCAGAGCCCAATACACATGACCACGGTCCAGACGATTCCCCGCTTTCGCAAACATCTGCACTGGAACATCCGTTGGCAGATCAAGCGACTCTTCGGCGGCTGAAGGATTCGACAGAATCAGGAACCGCAGTTCAGCCGGGATCTGCAGATTCGTAATTCGCACTCCGTCGCCGTGTTTTCCCACCTGGTAATCCGTCAGGATTGTCTGACATTGTTCCGCCTGTTTCTGGAACTCTCTGAAGGGTCGCAGCTCAAATTCACCATCCGGTTGCCGTTGCAGGACTAGTGAATCACCGTGTTGTGGAGGAAAGTTGCTGGCCGAGATTTGCAGATTGTCGTGCTGGCTGTGGAAACGCTTTAGAAAGGCGTCGGCATTCTTAACGCCTAGGATATCGATGGTATTGATTTTCCCGGCAGCTTCCTGCCCCATCTCTTCCAGTACCGTGCGAAAATGGGCGAAGCATGTATCATCGGGATGGTAGTTCACCACAGGCGAAGCGAATGGCAGGAAGCCCCAGAGATAATTTCCGTCGGGATCAAACGTTGGGATTTCGTAGTATTTTGTCAGGGCCGGTTCGAAAGGGCGAAAGCTGGCTGTCAGTCGAACACCATGATCTACAGCACTCTGTGAAATTATTGCTCCCAGATTTCGCTGCAACCGAAGTTCACAGAGTTTTCGATTCCATCCCCAGGGCAAAACCTGAGCCGAGCCGTTTTCTTTGAGGCTCTCTTGTTTACGAGTGTGAATTAACGCATCAAACAGTTCGCTGTCCAGCAGTGCTCGAGTCTGTTTTTCGAAACGATTCCAGTCTTCCGTTGCATAATTCTCCGGATCACAGATCAACGGAAATCCGGTTAGCCAGATGATCAGCCGATCCACTCCGTGAGCCTGGCATCGCCGAAAGTACTGGTCAAAACTACATTTCGTAGCGCTTTGCCAGTGAGCATCCCTTGAAGTGGCCAGAATCTTGATCAAGTCATCGCCAAAATCGGCGACGTATGAGATCGGTCGGCTGGGAGGTGCGGGCCGGATCCAAATATTTTGAGTTTCGACGGCACCGTCGGATAGATGAAGAGTAATATTCAGAGTGAAGTCCTGGGGTGGTTGATCCTTCTCTGAAGCGACTTCAAGTTTTTGCTCAGCATTGAGCCGGATTCTCAGGCCGGAAAATCTAAGCTGCTCACCTTCAGCTAGAACTTTTTCATCCTGAATCGCAACGAAGGAAACACGAGTGTTAGCGGGAAGACTGTTTTCCAGGAAAGGCCAACTGCGAGTGCCTCCGGTCAGATAACTGAATGGCACTTCTCTGTTGCGCTCCGACAGGAACGCGTCGGCCGCGTTTGCCGACACCTGCATGGCAAGACAGCAGAGCAGAATAGTGACCGGCAATACTCTCCATAGGGATCTCAGTGGAAGCTTCATATGTCGTCGGAGCGTTTCAAAGGTGAGAGTTGTCATCTTATACAGATGGTACTGTTAGCATCGTGCAGGAAATAGGTATCCGATTTGGCCGTAGCGAAAGTCGTCAAGACTTTCGGAATTGCAGGCAGCCGAAAGGAAGCGTCTCAATAATTGTTGAAAGTTGAAAGATGGTTTCCCGGAGGGCAAAATCTGCCCTCCGCAATTTTCCAATTTACGTCGGCGTCAACCGACGGGGAGACCATCATGCACGAAGTTAGTCTTTTGCAAACACTGGGGCAAGTTTCTGTCGAGGAAACCGGCTAAGTCTTTCGTGACTTCTTGCGAGGGCACGTCCGAGAAATGATCTGCGAAGTCCTGGCGGCCGAGGTGACTCAGCTTTGCGGCCCGAAGCATTCACCATCTGAGGGCGAACACTACCGAGCGGGCAGCAGCCCAGGCCGCGTTCTCTACGAAGGTGAGCGAGAGGAGATCATTCGGCCGCGAGTGCGTCGGGCAGTCGCGGACGGTTCCAGCCAGGAAGGCGTAAGCACGTGCTTGATTTCGCATTGGGCAGCAGTGAACGCCTTGAAGTCGCCCGTGAATCGTGTCACGTGGTTTCAGGATCTTCGAGTCGTGTAGGTCAGGGCTTGCCCTGACATGACCTTCGAGTGAGCCCCATCACCTACCCACGCAAACGGCGCCAAAGGGGGATCATGCCGGCAATCGCGATGCCGAGTAGCACCAACGTCGACGGCTCAGGCACGATCGTGGTGTAACTGCCCGTGGCGACCAGGGCGCCACTATAGTCAAGGTTAATATTGAGTATGGGATCGCCCGGATCGGCCGTGTTGAGTACCGGGATCTCATAGGAGAAACTCAGCGGAGCGGATACGACGACATCGACTACGATGGTGTTTCCGGTAACGGTTACGTCTTGGGTGACCAAGCCGATTTGGCCGACCGGAGAAACCGTAGCAGAAACAGGATCCACGGCAAAGTCAGCTGATACAAACCCCCATGGATCCCCAAAGGCACCGATTCCTAGGTAAGTAAAGATCCCTTCGTCGATACTGAGTTCTGTTGGCGATCCCCCGCCTGGATCGAAGGTGGATGTGAACGGATCGGTTGGACTGGTCGTTGTCAGGCCGATCCCGCCGTTGCTAGTAATCGAGTTAATGCCCAATCCGGAAACCGCACCCATTTGGTAAAAGTGGAGGTTCAGAAAAAACGACGCGTCCGAGAGATCAATTGCAGCATCGTCGAGACTAACCGAAGTCGCATCGTTTGTGCCTGCGAGATCGTCAATCGCGTCATCAAGAGTGATTTCGATCGTGCCGATGAGATCAACCGGGATTGGGACTTCCGACGAAACGAAACCACCAAGAGTTGAGACAACGAGATTTACTCCCGAGTCAGTCGTGAGCGTCAATGCAGTCGAAACCGGGGCGGCTTTGGCTGTTTGCCCACAGGCGATGATGGCTGCCAGCGCCATGCAGGGAATCGATAGCTTTTTCATGATCTATCCTCGTTGCAGACGGAACGCGAACCGGCGACAAGACCCCCACCAAGCCGGCCTTGTGAAACACCCGCAACCGGGCCCCCTGACCATACCGCTCCACATTCGTGATTGCAACGGAAAAAGGCAATAAAACTGGGCCACCCTACTCTTGCTCACTTATTCACCTTTCACCTCACTCATCATCCGATGCGTCAAAGGATAACTTCCAGCGAACATACCCGATGGCGGCTTCAAACTGCCGATCGACGAAGTCTTCATCGACGGAATCCTCGCTCACACCATCGCTGTCGTCGTCGGGTTCGCCTTCTGCTTCTTCGCCCTCTGCCGAGTCATCTGCTTCGTCCGTCTCCTCGGCTGCCGGGTCTTCTTCGCCGGTCGGCTCTTCGTCGTGCCATTGCACGATGTCGCGCTGGCGGCGGACCACGACCAACTGTCGCATTTCATCGGGCGTGAATTTGATGAGATAATCGTCGTTCGGCATCACGCCCCACTGGTCTTCTTCTGTCGCATCGGGGAAACGGTGAATGTTTTCTCCGCTGGGACGTTGGTAGCTGGCCGTGGTGAGTTTTAGGGCACTGGTGCCGCCCTCGAGTTCGACGACGTTCTGCACACTTCCCTTACCCCAGGTTCGCTCGCCAACAACGATCGCCCGATCGTGATCTTGCAGACAAGCCGAAAGAATCTCGCTGGCACTCGCGCTATAGCGGTTGACGATGATTGCGATTGGGAAATCGGAAAACGTGCCAGGAGATTTGGCGTCCCATGTTCGCTCGGGCGTGTTGCGTCCTTGGGTGCTAACGATCCGCCCTTCGCTGATGAACAGATCGCAGATTTCGATCGCCGAGGTGAGCAGCCCGCCGGGGTTGAACCGCAGATCGATCACCAAGCCACGCAAACCTTCGTCTTGCAACTCGTTGAGAGCATCGCGAAGATCGGACGCGGTTTCGCGGCTGAAGGCGGTGATGCGGATGTAGCCGATCCCCATTTCGTGATCGAACATCCAATCCCACGCATCGTCTCCCTTGCGAGAATCTCCCAGAATGGTTGCGACGGAGACGACCTCACGTGTGAGGCTAACTTCTTCCGCTTCACGCGAACCGAGATGGCGAACCGAAAGCGTGACATCCGTGCCGGCATCTCCTTTGAGCTTCTTGACCGCTTCATCAATCGTGATGCCTTCGGTCGAATCGCCCTCGATATCCACGATGCGATCGCCCGCGCGAAGCCCGGCTCGATAGGCAGGGCTGCCAACCAACGGGCTAAGAATGACAAGCTGGCCATTCTCCATCGCAATTTGAATACCGATGCCGCCAAACTTGTGCTCGACGTCGTCTCGGAAGCGGGTCATTTCCTCGGGCGAGATATAGCTGGAGTAGGGATCGAGCTTTTCGAGAATGCCATGAATCGCCGCATCGATGATCTCGCGACGGCTCAGACTCTGCACGTAGTTGCGATCGACCTGATCGATGGTATCGACGAGCACCTTATAGAGTTCGTAGTACTCGTCGTCGTTGGGAGTCACGCCTTGGTCGGCAACTCCCGATGGCATGGCCAGAGTGACCCCGAGACCCAACAACAGAGCAAAGAGAGCGTGACGGGCCATCGGTCGAAACTCCTGGAACGACGGGGGCAGCACCGCGGACAGGAATCAGATCCCGCCGCACACATACGCGAATGCCGGCGGCGGGTCATAAACTTCGACCTCACCGCAACTTACATATTGTAGCCAGGGGCCAAATCGCTGGCAACACAATGGCAGCGGTGCATGGGTCCGCGATCAAGATCGCCGCTTGTGTCTTTGCCAGGGCTAAGAAAAAGAGGGGGTTGGAGATTGATGTAGATATTGCCACTAGACAACGGTTTCGGCCAGCAAAGCTGGTCCTAGGTGGGCAAGCCCCAAGTGGGCAAGCATTGTGGCCTGCTTGCTCTTTGGAATTCTTCGCAGCTTCTTGCTCCCAGGTAAGTCGTCCCCAAAGGCAAGCCTCAATCGAAGAGGTTTCAAGACAGCATTGCAGTCAATTTGACTTCTATATGTCATCATTATGACCTCACTCTATCGCTGCCACAGAAATATCAATTTCTACTAAGATGTTTACTTAAAACGACTTGCATCTTATTTCATGAAATGGCACGAGATGTGATCTATTGTGAGATCGTTCTTGATGGAAGCAGCCTTCGAGAGCATCGCAAAATTGATTTTCGGCCAGAAAAAAGGGAGACTAACGATGAAACGCCTCGCACTGATCCTCACCGTTGTAAGTACGTTGGCAGTGTTAGAAACCGCAACAGCGAATGCGGCCGATAACTACCGAGGACACGCAGGCCACGGCGTGGTTAGCCACGGATATGCAGGTTATGGGCATGGCCTTCAGTACAGCCATGGCTACTTTAGGCATAATGCACCACCAGTCTACGGGCACGGAGTTGTTGTCCGTCATCATGGCTACGGTGGACATGGTTACGTCGCACCTGTCCATGGCGGTCATGGCTTTTATCGGTCTTATGGCCATGGTCGCGGTGTTCGCATCTCGACACCGCACTTCGGGCTGCGGATCGGCCACTAAGGAGCACAGCTTCCGTCGTCCCTCGAAAACAAAACGGTCGGCCAGCACTTTTTGGGGCTGGCCGGCCTTCGCCGTAAGCCAATAATGAAATAGTGGATCGCGTGGGGATTTCCATCTCGCTTCAGAGGCAGTCTGTAATGCCCGAAGCTTCGATCGATTGAAAAGGATAGGTATGATCATGAATCGCCAGTTCATCGCTCGTTCGATCATCGGAGTGGCCATTTTCCTGGCTACCGCGTCACTTGCGTTCGCACAGCATGGTGGTCATGGTGGCGGCGGCCACGGTGGTGGTCATGGTGGTGGCCACGGAGGTGGTGGACACCGTGGTCATGG
>CAZNXE010000099.1:3713-17525 GCA_964576465.1 uncultured Planctomycetaceae bacterium | reverse complement strand
ATCGGTGATCGTATCGAACAGGCCCACATCCATCTTCAACTTCCCGAGCGTCGTCGTCGGGTGCCAAGCCATGCGAGAGGCGACGAACACCGGTTGCGGATCGTCGTTCGTCTCGCTGGCATTTTTGATGAAGAAGCCGACGAAGCTTATCGGTTCATCGAGATCTTCGCCCACGGACCAAGCCTTTGGGATCACGGTCGAGTACACAACCGCCTGGACCCCCGAGGGCTGTAGCCGCACACTACAGCGGTAAAACGACGCAATCTCGAACCGAGTGGCCAATTCGGTGGCCGGCTGTTCGACCGATAGTCCTACGATGCGCCCTTGCAGGCGAACGATTTCGCCACGCCACGTGCTGGGCTGCGAGGCAAGATCGTCAACGGTCACTTCGTTTCGTATCCAGCGATGAAGATGTAACGTGTCGAACCTCGCGGCAGCGAACATCATGCGCAGGAACGCTTCGCCCTCCTCGGCATCAACGGGCCGTCCATCGACCAGTGCTGACAAATGGCTGTCTTCGACGCCAAGCAGCCGCAGCATGTCACGCGTATTCAGTTGCGTGGGCGTCGCAAACAGAGTGCTCGTGAGCAGCAACACCGCGACCATGGTGCCCAATGTCTTACCGATCGGTTGTTCGCGGTCATGCATGAATCGCTCGGTGATCGTGTGCGTATGGATTGCCACTCGGCAATGGTATTCAGTGTTCATCGTGACGGATAGGTTCGTCGTCGCTCGCCCGCTCGTCGGCCTTCTCTTCCGACTCGGCCAACGTTTTCATGGAAGCGACCGCGGTTGAGTCGTCGGAGCCGTTGTCTGCCTTGTCGATCTTCGTAACTTGGAATGCCGCCGCGAAGGCTGAATGTCTCGCCAAGGGAGATCGGTTCGTTCTCTTCGCGATCAGGGTCACCGCCATGGCTGCCAACGTGGCGGCGGCAACGACTATCATCACCAATTGCAGCCAGGTTATCTTAGTATTCGTTGCCGCAATCGTTGGTCGCCACTCAACCGTTGCCGCGATGACCAGCGGTGCCTGCCGCATCGTATCTTGTGCGAGATAGGGCCAGCGTTTCAGGGGCACGGCAATTAGGTCGATTTCTTCCCGGATCTCGGTTGCCACCGGAAATCCTTCCGGCAGCCGCATGCAATAGACCACGATCGGCAACGTCGGTCGGTCGTCGGGCTGGAGCCACAACTGATAGTATGTCTCGACGCCCGACTCGTTGCTGTTTGCGTGCATGCGTATGGCGCGACGAACAATTCCTTGCAGCGACACAACTCTTCCGCGATAGACTTCGCCTTGCTTGAACAACTGTAGGTAGGTTGTCGCACCGAGCGATCTTTCGGCAAGGCGTCGGCTGCCGAGGCGACTGCATTGCACGAGCCAACGATAGAAGATGGCATTCTCCTCGCTGCCAAACGCCACATCGTCTCGAATCGCTTCGAGATCTGCTCGACGCACGCCCGGCATCAAGTGCTCGGCGTAGACCACTCCTGTGAGGTCTTCCCAGTCGGCGTCATCACTCGAGTTGCCGCCTGCGACGATCCGCGGCTCGAATGGTTCGATCGCCCTGCCCTCGGGCCTCAGTCGCGTATCGACCGGTTGCCACTCATCTGGCGGCATCGGTCGACCATCTTTCGCTGACGAGGCTTCCGGCGGACGGTTGCCCCACAGCCAGTACCAGTTTTTCGGTTTCGCCGCCTCGCCAATCAGAATCAGGATGAGCCCCAAGGAGAAGATCAACATCAGCAGCCGGATTTGCTCACGACGACCAAGGTAGTTTCGTGGGGCGTCATTTGGCGGTGGCTTGTTCATGCGAATCTATGAGGACGGAAAATGTCTGGCTTCCGCATTCCGCGGATGAATGGGGGCTCGTCTCACACTATTCTACGGCTCCTCATCCGCCGAGAATACTCGAACTGCCTGAGTTACCGCGAGGGATCGGTTTATTACGAATCGACAGGTTGTACGGACTGGCGGAGGGAATCGATCGCCACCCGTGGGCAATTCGCGGTCTGCTGGATTACCAGTCTCTTTGCTTGCAAGGTCCGCAGCTCGGCTATAATGAGGAGACCGTTGAAATCCCGCCGTCGGGCAGCCCCGGAACCTGCCAGACACGCTCAACGGTCGGTCCATCTTTGTCGATCACGTGACGCGATGGCAGCTTTGCTATTGTTGCAATAGGTGTCGAAATCGGCGCGTGTGGTACAACAAGCGTTTGACGTGTTCCCTAGATGGTTGCTAGGAACTTATCGAAGATGAAACGTCGTTCAATTCAACGCGGCTGCCGCCAGGCCATCATCGCCAGCGTAGTGATGCTTTTGGCTCTTCCGGCAATTGCCGAAGAGCCCTTCAGCGCGTTTCTCGATGGGCTCTATCGGCGTCGCATGTTCGACGTCGCCATGACTTACCTTGACAGCCTTCGCGACAGCCGTTTGGTCGACGACGATCTCAAGATCACGATTCCCTATCACGAAGGCCTGACACTGATCGAGGGCGCCAAGTATGAGCGCGATGTTCCCAGTCGACTGGACGATCTCTCGAAGGCTCGCGAGAAACTAGGCCAATTCGTTAAGGCGAACCCCGATCATCCTTTCTCTTCGAGCGCGAATCTCCGACTGGGCGATGTGGTGTTGATTCGGGCACAAGCCAACTTGCAGCTCTCCCGCTCTTCCGCGAAACCGGCCGAAGAAAAAGAGAAACTGCTACAAGAGTCGCGTTCGCTGTTCAAGGAGGCCGAACAGGTCTTTGCGACCGCCGAGAAAAAGTTTCAGGCAGAATACGAGGCATTTCCCAACTTTATCGACTCGCAAGATCAGCAGCGGAGGGAAGCCAAATCTCAGACTCGCGAGAACCTGATTCTCTCGATGCTCTCGGTAGGTCGTGTGATCCACGAAGCGTCAAAGTCCTTCGCACCGGATTCGAAGCAACGCAAGTCGCATCTCCGTCGGGCGGCGAAAGAGTTTGAAGACGCATTCAAGCAGTGGCGACGAACGCCGGCTGGTCTCTATGCCCGCATGAACCAAGGGCGTTGTCTTCAAGATCTTGGTGACACGAAGCAGGCACTCCTCTATTACAGCGAGCTGTTGATTCAGCCCGACGAGCCGCAGGTGTTTCGCGATCTCAAGGCCAAGGTTTTGCAACTGGCGATGGCGTGTTGGAACAGCGAGAGCGAAAAGCATTACAACGAAACGATCACCCGCGGTGAGCAATGGCTTAAAAACACTCGCGATCGTGAGGATCGCACGGCCGAAGGCTTGGCCATTCGCTGGCGCATGGCGCAGGCCTATGACCTGCGCGCCGCCGGTCTCGATGATAAAGATGCCCGAAAGAACCGCGATTTGAAAGCGGCGTTGAATCACGCCACCGCCGTGTCTGACGTCTCTGGCGATTTTCAACGCGCGGCCCGCAACTATGTTGCCCGCATGCGCAATGTTGATCCAGATTCCGAACCAACCACGTTCGCACAAGCCAAAGATCAAGGGCGTGCGGCGCTCAACGCCATGCAGGGAACCTCGTCGAAGCTACAACTCGCACGGCTTAAGGGTGACCAGGAAGCGATCGACATGCTACAGAAGCGGCTTTCCACCAATCGGGATGAGGCCCGCGCATTCTACAATCTGGCCCTTTCGATGCGGGACGAAGAGACGACCATCGAGGACATCAATCAGGTTCGCTACTACCTTTGCTTTTTGAATTACCAAGGTGAGCGATACTACGATGCCGCGGTGATTGGTTCGTTTCTCGCCCGCAACTATCCGGAAAGCTCATTCGCCCTGAAGGGCGCTCAGATTGCGTTGGCCTCGTATGTCCGCGCATTCAATGCCCAGCCGCCCGACGCGCGCGGTTTCGAAGGGGCCCGAATGTCTGCGACTGCCGAGTACATGGGGCAACAATGGCCCGGCTCTGCTGAAGCCAGCGAAGCTTGGTTGACGCTGGCCGAAATTGCGATTTCCGCGGGCGAGCGCGAGCGAGCGGTCGAATACCTGCGCAAGATTCCCGATGAGTCGCCCAAGCGGGGTAAGGCCGATCTCATGACCGGCCGAGCGATTTGGAACATCTACCTCAAGCGATCTCGCGACGAAGCGGAACCGCTGTCCATCGAAGACGCCGAGGCAATGGTGGCCGAATCGCGGGAGTTGTTGGAGCAAGGCATCGCTTCGATGCGACAAGGGGCCGACGCGAACGCTCGACCAAGTTTCCGGCTGCTGAGCGCCGAGTTGTCGCTGGCGCAGATCTACGTCGGCTCATCTCGATTCGATGAGGCGATCGACATTTTGGAGACGCCCAATACTGGCCCGCTGGCATTGGCGGGCACCCGCGATTCGGTGGTCGACAACGGCAACTTTCTCATCGAGACCTACAAAGTCGCGTTGCGGGCCTATGTCGGCAAGCGGCGACTTGAAGATGCGGAACAAATGATGACCGCGCTCGATACGCTAGTGTCCGAATCGGGTGACTCGTCGCAGTTGACACGTATCTACTTGAGCCTCGGCGTCGAGTTGGAAGATCAGGTTGCTCGGCTTCGCAAAGAGGGGAAAGAACCAGAACTGGCAGAGGTCTTGAAGGGCTTCAAAATGTTCCTCGAGCGGATTTCCGATCAGGAAAAGGGAATCACCTTCGAGTCGCTCTCTTGGGTTGGCGATACGTTTTACCGGCTCGGAGGTGGGTTGGATTCCGGTCCCGATGCTGGTGACGAGGCAAAGGAATATTACAAGCAAGCGGCGCGAACGTATCATCGCATCCTGGAAACCGCCGCCGAGAACCCCGACTTCGCTCCTGATGAAAACCGCGTCAACGCCATCCGGGTTCGCGTGGCTCGTTGCGAGCGGCGCATGGGCAATTACGAAGCAGCCCTCGAACGTTTGTTGACGGTCATCAAAAAGAAGCCGATGGCGTTGGATGCCCAAATGGAAGCCGCCTACACCTATCAAGCTTGGGGTGCTGACGATCCGTCTTATTACAACAGGGCCCTGTCGGGAAGCCACCGCGTGCGGAACAAGAAAACAGGTCGCGTAACACACCGCATTTGGGGCTGGGGGCGATTGGCGCAACTCGTGCAAGGAAAAGAACAGTTTCGCACAACCTATTACGAAGCGCGGTACAACGTCGCCGATTGTTACTATCAATTGGCCATGACACAGAACGGGCAAGAGCGATCGCAAACGTTGAACAAGGCGAACCAAGCCATCACCGTACTGCTGCGTCTGGGCGGCAAAGACTTAGGCGGCCCCCAGTGGTTTGCCAAGTACGACAGCCTGTTAAAACGAATTCAGCAGGCCGCGGGCCAGAAGCCCGAGGGCTTGAAAGCCGCCATCCAGCAACAGACGGGGCGACGCGGGTAATGTTTATTGTCACGAATTGGAATTCATGCAGAGCACGCGTTGTTTCATGAACATCCAATGAGAACACACGTAGACGTTAAAGAAAACAAGAAGATCGCAGGGAGATCACCATGTTCCGACCGTTCATCATACTTACCGCCGTTGCCATCGCGCTGGCGGCCCATGGTTCGCTGGCACTGGACCGCGTGCAAACCAAGAAGGGGCAGCTTAACGGCACGATCGAATCGGTGAGCCCGACGGAAGTTGTCCTCCGCCGCCGCGGAAAGGCGAACGAGACTATCGCGGTCAACGAAATCGCATTCATTCAGTACGACGGTGAAGATCCAAAGATGGCCGTTGCCCGAAAGGGCGCCATCGACGGGCGGTACAAGGCCGCACTGGCGACGCTAAACAAGTTAGCCCAAAGCCAGGCCAGCCGGCCCGAGATTGCGCAAGACATCAAGTATTATCAAGCGTTTTGCGCCGCCAAACTCGCGCTGTCCGGCGTCGGCGATATCAAAGACGCCGGAAAACAGTTGCGAGCTTTTGTCGAAGGGAATCCCCAGACATACCATTTGTACGAAGCGTATGAAGTCCTCGGCGATCTATTCGTGGCCGTCGATGCCTTTGGCCCTGCCCAAGAATTTTACGACCGCGTGGCCAGCGCACCGTGGCCCGACTACAAAATGAGGGCGTTTGTCGCCAAAGGTCGTGCGTTGCGGGCACAGAAGAAGTTTCCCGAAGCCCAGCAGGCATTTGAAGCGGCGATTGCGATGAAGGACGATCCAACGACCGCCGCCGTGCGACGGGCTGCATTGCTGGGCAAGGCTGCCTGCATGACCGATCGTTCGCAATACGAAGAAGCGATCACGCTGGTCGAAGATGTGATTGCCGGCGCGGCGTCCGTGGAAGATGCAGCGATCCACGCCGAAGCCTATACCACTTTGGGCAACTGCTATCGACAGGCGGGTCGCCAAAAAGATGCCTTGCTGGCCTTTCTGCACGTCGACTTACTGTACCCTGGCTTTCCACGACAGCATGCCGAAGCGTTGGCCAACTTGACCGATCTATGGAACGAACTTGGCCAGCGAAAACGGGCACAAGAAGCAAGCCAGATATTACAGGAGCGGTATCAGAATAGTCCTTGGGCCAAATAACAGATTGCCGGAAGAGACTCCGACCTTTCAGACTGCCAACGGTGTTCAGCGAATTCCGTCGCTTTACGCTCGACGGTGGTCAAACTAAACTACCAACTTCAAAATCGTTCCAACCGATCGATTGTTGACCATCGCACACACAACGTTCAACCAGATATAGAATCGGAGGCATCTATGGCTCATCGGCGCGGTATGTCCGACTTGCTCCGGCGATCATTGGTCTTGCTCTTAGGGCTCATGCTCCCCCTGGCGGCGTTTAGCAGTGTGACGCTCGTGCAACCGTCGAGTGCCTTTGCCCAAGAAGCCGACGATTTGGAAGAGATTGCCGATGAAGCCCCACCGGCCGAAGCGCCTGTCGCCGAAGAGGGTGGTGCCGCGGCTCCGGGGGCCGATGCGCCGGCCGTTCGGAAAAGCCGTTTGGCCTGGCTGATCGAGTCGCTGGGTATCGGCTATAGCTTGGTTTTTCTCGGGCTTTCCTTCACGCTGGTGGCCCTGATTGTGATGAACATTCTCTCGGCACGCCGCGACTCGATCGCGCCGCAACATCTCGTCGATACCTTCGAGGCACAACTGAAAGAAAAGAAGTATCAGGAAGCCTACGAGACGGCGAAAAACGATGATTCTTTCTTGGGCCACGTGTTGGCGGCCGGTTTGACGAAGTTATCTTCTGGCTATCCGCAAGCCGTGGAGGCCATGCAAGAGGTTGGTGAAGACGAAGGCATGAAGCTCGAACATCGCCTCAGCTACGTGGCGTTGGTCGGCACGATCAGCCCGATGGTGGGCCTCTTGGGAACCGTGCATGGCATGATCAACGCGTTCATCGTGATTGCGACCAGTCCCGGTCAGCCCAAGCCTTCGGAGTTGGCCGCCGGAATTTCAACCGCACTCATTACAACGGCCCTGGGGCTATTGTTGGCGATCCCTGCCATTGGCTTCTACGGCATCATGCGAAACTGGATGTCGCGTTTGGTGCTGGAAGTGGGCATCGTAAGCGAGGGGCTGATGAGCCGCTTCCAGAAGAAATCCGCCAACTAAACATCACATTTTGCATCGCCCGCGGCCTTGGTTGCGGGAGCGGAGAATCAAGCCCTTGAAATTTCGTCGACGTAAAGAGATGGCCGCGGCGGAAGCCGACATGACGCCGATGATCGATATGACGTTCCAGTTGATCGCCTTTTTCATGGTGTTGATCAACTTTACGGATGCCGAGCAGAACGAACGGATTACGTTGCCGCTGAGCGAGTTGGCCACGCCGCCCGATGCTCCTCCGGAAAGCCCCCTTACGATTCAGTTGACCAAAGACGGGATTGTGCTTTTCGTGGGAGAAGAAGTGCCCGTGGAGCGGATTGGGCCTTATCTACTTCGCGAAGTTCAACTGTTGGAAAGCCTCAACCGCTCGCCGGCCGATGCGACGGTGATCATTCGTGCCGACGCCACCGCCAAGACAGGAGTCGTGCAGGAGGTGATTAAGGCCTGTCAGGATAAGCGGTTCGAGAAATTCACCCTGCGGGCCAAGCAAAAAGAAGCCGATTCACTGCCGCGGAGTTAACCCGTCCATGCGCTTTCGCAATACGAATGTTCGCGAAGACAAGATCGAATTGCAGATGACGGCGATGATCGACATCGTCTTTCAACTGCTGATCTTCTTCATCATGACGTTCAAGATCGTGGCGCTCGAGGGCGACTTCAACATCAACATGCCGCTTGCGGCGGAATCCGAAGTTGCCCCCCCGCCGCTGATTCCGCCCATTAAGGTACGCATGCGGGCGAATGCCGACGGAACGCTGGCCATGCTTTCGATGGGTGAATTGCCGCTGGAGAGCATGCAACAACTGCACAATCAGATTCTGGATATCGTCGGCGGATTAACCGGACCCGACGGTGGCGCGAGCGAAGTCGAAGTGGAACTCGACTGCGATTACGGGCTCGACTATGAAAATGTGATCATGGCCATCACCGCCATCAGCGGCTACATCAAAGACGGCAAGCCCGAGACCCTGGTCGATAAAATCAAGTTTGCCCCTCCACGACCACCACAGTAGCCATGCGTGTAAGCCGTTCGTGCTTCGTCACAGTTTCGTCTTAGAGCCTATCCCGCTCCCAGCGGCCTCTCAAGAGATACGGAATGCTATAAGGGGACGCCCTCTTTGTCGTTCCCTACAGTCGTTTTGGAATGGGCTCTACTCTTCGATTTTCATGAACCGCACGCAAACGGGGCTGCCGACTTCGATCTCCGATCCGGTCGGCTCGAGCAGCCCTGTCTTGGCGTCAACGCGGAAGACAACAACGTTGTTCGTGGCTTGGTTGGCGGCAAGCAAGTAACGCCCGCTGGGGTCGAGATTGAAGTTGCGGGGGATTTCGCCAAGCGTCGATGCATGTCCCAACGCCGTCAGCTTTCCCGTGGAAGGGTCAATCGCGAAGATGGCGATGCTGTTGTGTCCTCGGTTCGAGACATAGAGAAAGCGACCACTCGGATGAACCCGAACCTCGGCCGTGCTGTCGCTGCCTTTTACATCGACGCCCGCCGGTAGTGTTGAAGTGGTATGGATCTGGCTGAACTTGCCTTTGTCCGCATCGTACGTAAACGCGGTGACCGTGCAGGTAATCTCGTTGTTCGTATACGCGAATTTTCCATCAGGATGAAAAACAAAGTGACGTGGACCTCCGCCTGGCGGAACCGAGACCGAGGGCGGATCATTCGGCGTCAATATTCCCCGGGCAGCATCGAGCCGGTAGACCAGCAACTTGTCGAGACCCAAATCGGCAACGACCGCGAACCGGTTGGCGGCGTCGACGTTGATCGAATGTGCGTGAGGCCCCGCTTGACGCTGAGGGGTAACGCTTGAGCCCTTGTGTTGGATGAACGTTGCCGCCTCGCGCAAGCTACCGTCATCATCGATGGGCAAGCAAGCGACGCTGCCGCCGCCGTAATTCGCCACCAAGACGTTCTTTCCAGAGTTGTCGACCACCAGATGACAAGGGCCTGCACCTTGGGACGACTGCTGGTTGATCAACGTAAGTTTTCCATCCTTCGGATTGATGGAAAACGCGCTGACGCCGCCGGTCTTCTTTCCTTCAAAGTCGTCGATCTCGCCAACCGCATAGAGAAACTTGCGACTGGGATGAATCGCCACAAACGATGGGTTCACTGCCACGGCGGCCAATTGTGGTGGTGCTAACTTGCCGGAAGAAAGATCGAGTTCGCTAACATAGATCCCTTCGCTTTTCCCCCCCGTGTAACTTCCAATATAAACGCGCAGCTTACCCTTCATTCGTGGTTCCTCTGCCTGTGCGGTACTCGACACCGTGAATACGGCCACCAACAAGGCAATCACCGAAGCAGTAATCAGACAACGACGCGTAATGGATTGGTTCAACGTTCGTGATTCCTTCTTTCGGTGGCCTCTGGGATCAACAGCTACGATCTCTTCGATATCCTTCCAACTGCATGGCCCAACATTGTATACCGCCGGAGATCGAAGTGAAAACGGCTTTGAATGTTTCATTCGTAAAGGGCCCCTTCAGACGCAGAGCGGGTTGTGCGTTTCGTCTCACGGTCGCAGAATAGATGCTCCCAGTTTGAAGCATTTTGAGAAGAGCCGTTTCCGTGCTGACGATTGTCGCTGACAATGAATGATCCTACGCCTCCAGGCAGTACGACAAGCCAACTTGTGCTCGACCGCGCTGTATGCAGTCGATGCGGTTGCTTCTGCGACGATATCTTCCTGTGCTACGACGACGATCAATTGCTCGATATCCAACGGGCGTGTGCATTGGGCGAAGCGTGGTTGCGGCAGAATCGCAAGTTGCAGCCCACGGCGATGATTGCCGGACAGGCAGTCGATCTTGAGGCGGCGATTGATGAGGCCGCACGCCTGATCGACCATGCAGATGCTCCGGTGGTCGAAGGGCTGACTAACATCACACTCGAGGCCGCGCGAGAAGCGGTGCTGTTGGCGCGCGACATTTCAGCCGCCTTGCTGCCGCGACCGTTGCCCTCGCGTTCGTTTCTTCGTTCGGGGATTGACGCGCCCGAATTCACGGCCACCCTGGGCAAGGTGCGTACGACGGCCGATTTGGTAATCTTCTGGCGTGCCGACCCGCTGAGAACGCATCCGCGACATCTCGAGCGGTACTCTTTCTTCGCTCCGCTGCTCAACAACCGCCCACGCACTTTGGTGGTGGCCGACAATCTCGAACCGCACGGCGATCATCTCACGGCCCGTGAGGCGACCTGTTGCATCAATCTCCCGTCGGCATCCAACTCCCATGACCACGATCTTGATCTGATCCTCACGCTCGAGATGTTCTTGAGTTTGAAGTCAGTCACACACTTGAAGAACGACGACGGTCAGGCAACCCTTGAAAACGCCCAGCAACTGGCTCAGTTGATTGCTCAGGCTGATCACACGCACTTTTTTCTTGGCGTTGAAGCCTCGGAGGATCAATCGATTTGCGATGCACTGCACGGCATGGCAGCGCGGGCGCGATCAGAACATCATATTTCCGTATCGAATCTTGCGCCGCCCGGAAATACCTGGGGCGTTCAAGAGTTGACCACCTGGATGCTGGGGGCGCCCGGACCACTGTGGCTGACCGCCAGCGGTGACAACGCCATTGCCCCGCTTCACTTGTGCTCAACCGAAAGCACAATGAATGACGCTTTCGATCTCTCCTTAAACCTTGGAGCCGAATTGCCGGGCGAGGAAACCAAGCGTGGTCCGTCTACGGGCGACTATCCACGCATCGTGTTGGGGCCGCAACACGACACCGCGGCCAACGTATCGTTCGCGTTGCCCGGGCTCGATCCGAGACTGCATGCGACGGTCATGCGAAACGACGGCATTCCGCTGACGCTTTGTGGTGATGCGTCGCAAGGCGTTGCCGACCCGGCGGTCGCCATCTTGCAGTCGCTTCGCAAACGCGTGTCAAGCATCGGGGAGCCGCAACGATGAAGTTGGCGATCGAAGGCGGCAAGGTTTACGATCCATCAAGTGGTGTCGACGGTGTCGCGAAGACCATTTGCATCGAGAACGGGCGTGTGGTTGCCGAGCCGGCTGTGGGATTTCAGCCTGATCGAACGATCGATGCCACGGGTCGGGTTGTGATGCCTGGCGGCGTCGACATGCACTGCCATATTGCCGGCCCCTCGGTGAATCGAGCCCGGCGTCTCATTGCCCACGATCGTTCGTTACAAACCACACCGGCAGCCGAGTGGCCAATTGTGCCGACGACGGAATCGACCGGCCAGCGCTATGGTTTGCTTGGCTACACCACGGCGATCGAAGCCGCGATTGCGCCCTCGGGCGCACGACAATGTCATTGGGAGTTTGCCGACACGCCGATTCTCGATCGAGGCTTTTTACTGTTGTTGGCAAATCACGAGCTGCTGTTCGATCTCTTGGAGCGCGACGAAGACAATCTCGCGCGACAAGTCGTAGCGTGGCTGTTGAGGCAAACCGGCGCCTTCGGCATCAAAGGTGTGAATCCTGGCGGTGTCTCGCATTGGCTTTCGACCGCTGAGGCGATCAAGAACTTTTCAGCCCCCCTGCCCGGCCGCCGCATTTCGCCCCGAAGCATCGTCGAGTTTTTGGCCCGCACCGCGGACTCGCTGCAACTACCACACCCGCTGCATTTACACGTCAATCAACTCGGCGTACCTGGCAACATCGACGTGACGATCGAAACTTCCCGTGCGTTAAGTGGCCATCGTCATCACTTGGCGCACGTTCAGTTTCACAGCTACGGCGCGGACGCCTCGGGCGATTTTACGAGCGGTGCCGCTGCATTCATTGAACACCTTCACGCCAATCCCGAGGTGACCGCTGATGTGGGGCAAGTGATGTTCGGCGAAGCCCTGACGTTGACCGCCGATGCCGAGGTTGAGCACTTCTTATGGAAGCTGACCGGAAAACCGTATGTCAATGTCGAAGTCGATCTGGAAACCGGCTGCGGTATTATCCCCGTCGAATACCGCCACGATTCGCGGATGCACACCCTGCAATGGGCGATCGGTCTGGAGTTATTCTTACTGTGCAACGATCCATGGCGATTGGTGTTATCGACCGACCACCCCAACGGTGGTTCCTTTCTCGCTTACCCCACGCTGATTGCTCATCTCATGGATCGCGACGTTCGACAGGCGGCGATTGAAAAAGCGAATGCTAACGCGATCGATCGATGTCAACTGCGGGAGATGAACCGCGAATACACGCTGAATGAAATCGCCATCATCACCAGGGCCGCACCCGCACGAATCTTGGGGCTCACCAACAAAGGTCACTTGGGGCCCGGTGCCGATGCCGATGTAGTGATCTACAACGACTCGCCCGATCGGGAATCGATGTTTCGCTGGCCACATCTAGTCATCAAACAGGGTGAGATTCTGGTAGAAGACGGAGAGCTACGGCGCAGCCAAGCAGGCCGAACCTTGGCGGTCGCACCCGACTATGACGAAGATGCACAGCGGTACATTCGGCAGTGGTACGAACGACACGGCACGTTCGACGCGAGACAAATAGGAATTGCCGAGCATCAGCGATCATCGGTCGAGACAATTTCCCAGCAATCCAATTGAACCGCGATCTTAAGAAAAGCATGGATCGTATCAACTGAACAACTGCAAGCTGTAGCGAACAATGAAGATAGGCCCCACCGAAATTGAAGACAGCTTTGCGGAAGCATTCGAGATGCGGTACGCGCGGCTGATCGTTACGACGTTTGACGAATACTGGTGCGATACGGCCATCGCCGAGTTCACAGGTTTCGGCACTTCGATCATCGCCTGCGATGTCGAAGCGGCCCGTGAACGAAGCCTGACAGCGGAGGAAACGCCCGACGGACGCCCTGGAGCGAGCGTACTGATCTTCGGGTTCTCGACCGACGCACTGGCCAAATCGATCCCCCGCCGCGCTGGACAGTGCCTGTTAACGTGCCCAACCACGGCCGTATACGACGGGCTTGGCCACAGTGAAAAGCGAATCGCACTGGGGAGTTATCTGCGTTACTTCGGCGATGGTTTCCAACGCAGCAAGGTCATTGCCGGCAAGCGATACTGGCGGCTCCCGGTTCTCGACGGCGAGTTTCTCGTGGAAGAATCGCTCGGCGTTGAAAAGGGAGTTGCCGGGGGATGCTTGCTGATCCAGGCGACGAGCCTCGGCGATGGTCTTCGTGCCGCCCGAGAGGCCGTGGCATCGTTGGCTGAAATGCCGGGAGTGATTTTGCCGTTTCCCGGCGGAGTAGTTCGCAGTGGCAGCAAAGTTGGGTCACGATACGAGGGGTTGCGGGCTTCGACGAACGACGCGCTTTGCCCGACCTTGCGGGGACGTGTGGC
>CAZNXE010000099.1:0-3659 GCA_964576465.1 uncultured Planctomycetaceae bacterium | reverse complement strand
CGTCGACGAAGCGGCAGTCGCCACCGCCATGGCCACTGCCACGCGCGCGGCCGCGGGTGAGGGAATTGTGGCAATCAGCGCACCGAACTACGGCGGCAAACTTGGAAAGTATCACTTTCACCTCCACGAGGTCTTGCGGTGAATGCTTACCGTTTGCAATGGAAGAAACAGCCGCCGGGCTTGATCGATGCAACCGTGCTGCGTCCCGATCATCTAGCCTTGCTGTCGATGAACGAATTGGCCGCGTCAATACTTCGCTGCGGTCGCCGCACCTATGCCCTGGGCGAGGTTTTCTCTATCGAGTTGCAAGCCGACCAGCGCGGTCCGGCATTGCGTATCCCGGGTTCAGATCGCTATCGCGCGCTGGCCGCGGGAATGACCTGCGGCACCTTGGAGGTTGACGGGCACGCCGGCGATGCCGTTGGCTGTGGGATGGAAGGTGGCACGCTTCATGTACACGGATCCGCGGGAAACTCCGCCGGCATGGCCATGGTCGGTGGACAGTTGATCGTCGACGGGAACGTCGGCGATAGGGCGGGTGGGCCACGTCCCGGCGAACTTCGCGGCATGACAGGCGGCGAGTTGATCATCCACGGAAAGACCGGAGCATACACCGGCACCCGGCAGCGCGGCGGGCTGATTGCCGTGGCCAATACCGTGGGCGAATGTCCAGGTTATCGCATGCTGGCCGGCACGCTACTTGTTTGCCAAGGAGATCTCCATGCACCCGGAGTTGGAATGGGGCGTGGAACGATCATCGGTTTGAATGCCACGCCACGTCCGCTGCCAACGTTTCGTGGCGACGGGCACGTTGAGCCGGTGATGTTGCGGTTGTTGTGGCGGCGGCTCACTCAGATTGATTTCCCATTGCCCGACGGCCTGAGCAACTCCTGCTTTCTCTCCTTCAGCGGCGACATGCTGAGCGTCAACCGCGGTGAGTTGCTGTATCGGCTCCGCGACTAAAATGTGACGGCCCCGGCGATCATTGCCATAGGATTGATTCAACCGTCTGAAAACGATCTGCAAAGCTCGACACGGCGATGTCGCGGGGCGACAATTGTGCTGCTTGGTCGAACGGTTTCATCACGTGGCCATGCGATGCCTTTGCAACTGTATGGTTTGGGGAGTATCGATCGATGGCCAGAGCTGTTCGTACGCGACTACCGAAATGCCAAGCGATCGCTGTGCTAACCATGTTGGTTGCCGTTTATGCTTTCGCGGTACCCGAAGCCTGCAAGGCCGCGCCCAACATTCTGATCATTACGGCAGACAATCTCGGTTACGGCGACCTGCAATGTTATCGGCCCGACTCGCCAATTCGCACGCCGCATCTCGATGCACTGGCAGCCGATGGGGCACGGCTGACACAGTTCTATACGGCCTCGCCCACATGCACTGTGTCGCGGGCCTGTTTGTTGACAGGCCGCATCGCCGATCGGCACGGGTTGACTGAACAGTTGCCCGGCATCGAAGGGAACTACGGTCCGGGGCTTCGCGCCAGTGAAATTCTCATCCCGCAGGTGCTCCGAAGGGTGGGATATGCGACTGGCTGCTTCGGAAAGTGGAATATCGGTTTTGCTCCCCGCTCGCGGCCGACTGAACGCGGGTTCGACGAGTTCTTGGGACATGCTTCCGGCAACATCGACTACTACACGCACGTCTACAACCAGAAGCACGATCTGTTTCGCGGAATCGACGAGGCCTATCTCGAAGGATATTCGACTGATCTGTTTGCCGACGCGGCGATTGACTTCATTCGTCGACACGACACCCAAAGTCAGCCGTGGTTCGTCTATCTGCCGTTCAATGCTCCGCACTTTCCGAACGCCAAGAACAAGGCTCCCGGCGTGCCAAGCATTTGGCAAGCTCCTGACGCCGCGTTTGCCGCTTACGGATACGACCCGGAAACCTCAGATGAGAAGCTGCGCTATCATGCGGTCGTCACGGCGCTCGATACGGCGATTGGTCGCGTGCTGGACGCACTTGACGAGAAACCGCAGCCAGAGGGCACGTTCGTGTTCTTCATGTCGGATAACGGTACCTTCATGCTCGAAGGTCGTGGGCTTGAGGTCGCTTCGAACGCCCCGCTGCGCGATGGGGGCATCACCTGCTGGGAAGGCGGATTGCGAGTCGCGGCTTTGGCGCGTTGGCACGGCCATATTCCAGCCGGGTCGGTCGTCGATGCCCCACTGTGGTCCCCCGATCTGTTCGCAGCCTGCTGCAAGTTGAGCGGAGCCGCCGTTCCGACCGACAGGACGTTTGACGGGCACAATCCGCTACCGGCATTGACCGCGGGAGCCCCTTCGCCGCACGAGTCGCTGTTTTTCCGGTTCCGTCGCCACGCTGCCCTACGCCAACGAGACTGGAAAATCGTCCGCACTAAGCCGAACGAACCGTGGCAGCTATACAATCTCTCGCAAGACGTCGGCGAACAGCACAACCTAGCTGCTACGCAACCGCAACGCGTCGCCGAATTGCAGGGAGTGTTCGAGAAGTGGACGCAAAGCTTCGGCGACAATCGCTGAATAAAACGTCGCATGGGGACGGATGCCGTTGTTTATACTAAGTATGGAGCTTGGTATTTTGGCCGAAGGCCTTTTTCATCGTAGCCTTGGGCAACGCCCAAGGAACCGATGGTTCAAAACGCCTTTTGGCTGTAAGCCAAATTCACCCGAGGGTCGCTCAAGGGACGTGAATATGGCCTTCGGCCAAAAAACGTAACGCCGGCTTGCGTATAAACGACAGGGATGGATGCCGTGTCCCTGGTTCACTCAAGCAGTTTCGAGATTCGTCGGCGGCCTTTTCAGAATCTCGTGAACGATGCGGCTTGTTTGATTGTCGATCAGGCTTCGCTCTTGTCCATTGCGCAGATGAACGAGTTGCTCTGGGTCGAGCCCGAAGAGATGCAATAGTGTGGCGTGATAGTCGTTGTGGGTAACGACGTTCTCGACCGTGTGGTGGCCGAAATCGTCGGTGCGACCATGGACGCATCCGCCGCGGAAGCCACCGCCGGCAAGCCACATACTGAAGCCGTAGGTATTATGGTCGCGGCCAATTTTATCGGGCCCGGCGTCGTTTTGAATGACAGGCAATCGGCCCATCTCACCGCCCCAATGCACGACCGTCGTGTCAAGCAGTCCCCGGCTCTTGAGATCGCTAACCAACGCCGCCGACGGTTTGTCGGTCATCTGGCAGGCCTTGGGCAGGGAGCCACGAATGCTCCCGTGATGATCCCAAAATTGGTTTCTGGTGAAAATCTGCACGAAGCGAACGCCACGTTCGACGAGGCGCCGGGCAATCAAACAGCGCGTCCCATACTCAGCGGTTACCGGATCGTCCAAGCCGTAGAGCGTACAAGTGGCTTTGCTCTCGCCAGCGATATCGAGCGCCTCTTTGGCGGCTAGTTGCATCCGTGCTGCCAACGCGTAGCTGGCAATTCTTGCTTCAAGGTCATGCTCGCCCGGGTGTTCTTCGACATGGCGGCGGTTGAGCCCATCCAGATATTTCAAGAACTGGCGTTGCCCTCGACCTTGCAGACGTGCTGGCGGATCGAGATTTAGGATCCGTGGCTCGCTCGGGCGCACGACCGTACCTTGAAAGAGCGACGGTAACCAACCGTTGGACCAATTTCGTACGCCCGCCACGGGCAGCCCGCCCGG
>CAZNXE010000098.1:0-17536 GCA_964576465.1 uncultured Planctomycetaceae bacterium | reverse complement strand
CACTTGAGGCAGCAACTCCACCACTTCAACCTGGGCGACGCGGTCCGACCGCAGCGCTTCGCGTGCCGTATAGCCCAACCCCAGCCCACCGACCAACACCCGCAGCTCTTCGCCGGAGTGCATCTGAATCGCCGTACGTGCTAAAGCCTGTTCCGAATCGGTATACAGGCTGCTCATCAGAAACTCGTGATTCAGCGTCACCTCAGTCACCATCGTGCCAGGTTGCGAAAGCAATTCACGCCGCCGCAGACACAAAGGCCCCAGCGAACTCTCCTCGTAGGCCAAAATCTCAAGTTTCGATTTAGACATGGTCCGCTAACCTATCGCGGTGTGAACCGATTTGTCGAGGGTCGAGCGAATGCTTTCAACTCAACAACGGAGAAATTCGAGTTAAGGCGTGCGGCAGATCAGAACGTACCAATCACAACCCGACGCGTAAGCGAGGGAACGCAGTGTATTACTTGTTGGTCCCTCGCTGACGCGTCGGGTTGGGATATTCTCATTCGCCGCTCGCCTAAGAACGTGTTCTAAGGAAAAATCACCCCAGTGCCCGGTTCTGTCGCCGGAATTCCGCCGCCAGAAGATCTTCCAAAAAGCGGATGCGGCTGTCGGCTGGAGGAAGCTCCACGTTCATTCGCAGTGCCAGGGGTGCGACGATCTTGTCCAGCAGTGCGGTTTGTTGCTGCTCTTCGAGATCGTGCCAGCGGTCCAAAATCCGTTCGATGGCAGTCACGTCCTCTGGACGGAGTTTCTTTAGGGCTATCTGATCGAAGCGAAATTCGGCTTCGAGTGCCTTGCGCTGCGACAATTCAGTGCGAACGTCGCTTAGCGGTTGCGGATCGTCCGAGACGACGACGGTTCCCGCCACCATGTCCCCGGTCCGCTGGCTCTGGCTGGAGAAGACAGGCACAACCCAAAACACCGGGATATGGTCGGCAACGCGGAACATATTCCTGACCAGAATGCTCATCGGGTCCAGGGCAAAACCGTCGGCCTTCACAACACGAATTTTGACCGTCCGTTTGCCGACCGTCTGGCCGTGCAGGTACAACTCGCAAAGCACGAAGTACACAAAGCTGCCCAGTCCCCAGATTAGAAGCATGAACCCCACGAAGTACAGCGGGATCGTCCCGGGGTCGAAGTCTTCCTCATCCGACTCGAATAAGCCTTCCACGACATCCACAAACGACGATATCGTAAGGGCCATCAGAAGGAACATGCCGATCATTACGAACGTCACCAGAATCTGGTCGACAAACCAAGCCAAGAAACGCGTTCCCAGCCCGGCCGGCTCATATTGAATATGGACGTTCTCGGGAGTCTCGAAGCGGATTGCATTTTCCATGAGAGTTGTCGCTGCGAACGGCCGGGCGGTATGATCTGGGGTCGGGCTTGAAGATGCCCTGTGATTCTGGCAACCGGAACGAAACCGTCAACCGATCGATGAGCACCTACCGAGTATGAGTAGTTTTGTTGCACGTCACAAGCAGGACTGGGACGAATTGGAAGGCCTTCTGCGCCGCGCCAAGAAGTCGCTACGTAAACTAACGCCTGAGGAATTGAGCCGGCTCGATCAGCTCTATCGCCGAACGACCATCCACTTGGCCCGCGCATCCACGTGGACCAGAGACCAGCAACTGATCGCTTACCTCAACGGATTGACCGCCGCGGCACACGCCCTGATCTATCTCCCCCCGCGCCGCTCGATATGGCAGGGGGCCGCTACCTTCGTGACAGAAGGCTTTGCCAGGGCAATCGCCCGTAACTGGCGGGCTCATCTGGTCTCCGCGCTGCTGGTCATCGGCGGGGGACTCGTCGGCTACTTCGCCGCCATGAGCGACCCGATGCTGGCCCATGCCTTGTGGCCTGCCGCAGACCAACGGCAACCTGGTTCGAGCCCCGATCAATTGCTCAGCGTCTTGCGGTCTGGCCGAGATGGAGACAGTGGATTCAAGTTTTTCTTCGCCTCATTTCTGTTCCAACACAATCTCAAAGTTGGCGTTCTGGCGATGGCGACAGGCGTGATGGCATCGATTCCGACCGTCTTTCTAATGGTCTACAACGGCATGCTACTGGGCGTGTTCGCCGCCATTCATCATCGCGTGGGAATTGTTTCGGAGTTGTGGGCCTGGATTCTTCCGCACGGCATTACGGAGATCGGAGCCATCATGCTGTGCGGCGGCGTGGGGATCATGCTGGGCCAGTCGGTGTTGCGACCGGGAATCCGCTCCAGGAAACAAGCCTTGCTCGAAACGGGGAAGGAAGCTTCGGCCATCTGTGTCGGCGTGGCAGGCATGCTCGTGGCGGCCGCCTTCATCGAAAGTTACATCCGCCAAAGTCATTGGTCGACCAATACGCGGCTGCTGTTTGCCGCCGGAACCGCCCTGTTCTGGGCTGCCTATATCACCCACGGTTTCATTCGAGAACGTCGGGCTCAACGAACGTCAAAGCCCGTGGAACCAAGGAAGGGCGTCTGGACACTCGACAACGACCTTACAGCAGATTCCGCCGTCGCAACTCAATGAACTGATTCACCAGCGGCAAAGTCAGTTGTTGCGGTTCCACATCCACGACATGTACACCGCTTCGCCGAAGCGTGTGCAGCGACTCCTGACGTTCACGAAGCAGTCGAAAGGTGACCGCCTTGCGGGCACCATCGAGCAAGGTGTTCATTTCAGAATGCACGATGCGGTTTAAGAGCGGTGTCCGCAGAGCTGCAAACAGCACCAAGTGCCGGCTCCCCAAACGGGCAAGCGAGGAGCGGAATTGCCCGGAAGTCTCGACGTCGCTGATATCGGAGATCACGACGATCAGTGACCGCTTGGTCTGCCGAATTTGCAGTTCCGCGAACATCTGCGTGAAGTCCGACTCCCGCCAGTCGGTCTGCAAGTCGTACACACACTCGGCCAGGGCCCGAATTGACGCGACGCCCGTGATCGGCGGCAAGAACCCGCGCACCCGGTCGTCGTAGATGCCGACTCCACAACGATCGCCGCTCTGCAACGCCACGCGTGCCAGGTTCAAACCGGCGTCCACAGCACAGTCCAGCTTGGAACCGCGGGCCGTCTCCGCTCCCATCAGGCGTCCGCAGTCGATCAGGATCATCACTTCACGGTGACGTTCAACCTGATAGCGACGCACAATCGGAATGCGGGACCGTGCGGTCGATCGCCAGTCGATGCGGCGCGGGTCGTCGCCATAACGGTAGGGGTGAAGCGATTCAAACTCCGTCCCCGCTCCGTGTTGCCGGGTGTGTGCGATCTTGTCGAGCAGTTGAACTTCGGCCCCTAGATCTTTCGTCAGTTGCTCGCGCGAGGCGAACGTCTCCGGCAGCACCTTGATCGCGGCCGAACAATCCAGCGGCTGCTGCACATCCACAAGACCCCAAGGGCCATGCAGCCGCAGCCACACCGGGCCAAAGTGATGCGCTCCTCGTCGAGGGATGCGGTATTCGTCGGCGAACTCGCAGGTGGAAGATGGACCTAGTTCAAATGGATGCACCGTTAGTTGTGGGCGAGCCGCAGCTGGCGTGACATCACGAAACTCTCCTCGGATGCCGATCGAGTTCTGATTGGAGAACTGTTGGGTGACCGTGAACGGCAGGTCCCGACCGATCACACTCGCCATCGTCCGCTTTGCCGAGACCCCGGCGAGGAGCACTTTGACATTCCTATAGTCGCGCAAAGCCGCCAGCGCCACCACCACGACCGCCAGCAGCAAGATGAAAACAAAGGGCGTCCAGACGAACACCGCAAACGCCGCCACTACGATTGCCACGGCCGCCCTGATCAGATTTCGACCCGGTCGAAGCCTCACCGGGGCACCTCCACCAACTCCATGGTTGCGGCAAGAACATCATCCGTGGTCATCCCCTCGAGTTCTGCCGAGGGGCTCAACACTAGCCGATGTCGCAGAGCAGGCAGCAGGGCCGACTGAATGTCGTCTGGCGTGATGTAGTCGCGTCCACTGAAACGGGCAAGGCTCTTGGCACCCATCAACAGCATCAGCCCAGAGCGCGGGCTGGCTCCCACGGTCAGCGATTCGTCATCACGCGTGGCTTGTAGTAGTCGCTGGACATAGCTAACAACTTCATCGCGTACGTGCGTCTCGCGAATGACCTGACGGGCATCAAGGAGGTCTTCCCGGGACATAACCTGCTGGACAAGCATCCGCTCTGGCGACGACAAGCCAGCCGTCGCATGGTGCTCTCTGAGGACAAGAATCTCGTCGGCAGCGGGAGGATAGCCGACTTGGACCTTGAACATGAAGCGGTCTAGCTGGGCCAGCGGCAATGGATACGTTCCTTCCTGATCGATTGGGTTTTGCGTGGCGAACGTGATAAACGGCTCGGGAAGCGGATAGCAAACACCGTCAAAAGTCACTTGCAGTTCCTGCATGGCTTCCAACATCGACGACTGCGTTCTCGCCGAAGCCCGGTTGATTTCGTCCGCGAGAACAAAGTTCGCGAAGATTGGCCCGTGCCGAAACTCAAAGCTGTGTGTGTCTTCCCGATAGATCGACGAACCGGTGACGTCGTTGGGCAGCAAGTCCGGAGTCATCTGCACGCGGCGATAATCCAGATTAAGGGCCGTGGCGATCGTACGAACCAACAGCGTCTTGGCGACGCCCGGGGGCCCTTCCAATAGCACGTGCCCGCAACTAAATAGAGCAGCCAATGCGAAGTCGATGACTTCGTCCTGCCCGAAGATAACCTTGGAAATTTCTTCCCGGATTGCCCGGTAGCGTTCTTCTAGAGACAAGCGACGATCCCCTGCATGAGTTCGGTAGTTTTAGACTTATTCATAGATTGAGGCTCTTTCAAGTGATCGTCAACTTCGCCCACGGCAATCTTCACACGCTGTGCCCGCGAGGGATCTCGACGGGAGAGTGTGGCGACGATGACATCGACATCGTGAGTCCGCGGCGGTAGGCCAAGTTCCTGGCAAAGCTGCTGAAGCACTCCGTCCCGCACTTCCAACAACAGGAACGGGTTGCTCCGGCGCCCACGTTGGAAGAAGCGCGCCATGGCATTGATGTACTCGCCAATGTCTCTTCGTGACGTGCTTGCGTCTGCCAGCGGAGGCCCCAGAAAGACGGCCTCGCGCCAAGTCCACAGGCACACCGCCAACAAGAGCCCGACAACCATGGCCGCATAGCTGGGCCGGGTCAGCAGATACAGTATATTCCCGCGAACCGACAGACCGTGGTAAAACTCGTCGAACGCCACGGGGCCGCCGGATGGAGACAACAGGTGTGCGGCAAGCACGCTGTTGTCCGCGCGAACAAGGTAGCGATTGGTTAGTAGATGCTGATCTGAAATGACGACAATCTCTCCCTGACCACGCTGAAACTGTGCCACAAGTTGATGTTCGACACCCTCGGCATCGACATAACTAAGCGTGCCCGTTGGATCGTCGTCCGGGGCGATCACGTCGAACATTTCGTCTCCTGGGAGAGCGAGTGACTGGACCAACTCGTTCAACTGGCTAAGTGAACCTTCGGCACCAACCGCGACAGAACGCACGGTTTGGGGGACCGCCGCCTGGTTTTCGACGTAGTATTCTGCCTGCTGGCGGAATAGCTCCACGGGGTTATCTGGCGATGAACGCCAGTCTCTCTCGCGGTGATCCTCTTCAGAATCGCCAAGCGTCGACCAGGAGACAATCGTCACACACTCGAGGCCCAGCGCGCTGAAGATATTCACATTCTCGGGTGACTCGTCTTCAGCGTCCGCATCGCTCTCTTCCAATTCGGCGTCATCGGCGTGCTGTTCCTCGATGAGTTTCTCGCTTGGGGAATCGTCACTCGCCTCGACCGTGTCTTCATCTTCAGAGTCGACATACGGTTCCTGATTCGACTCATCCTCGACGTCGTACTCCCATTTGCAATTGGCAAAATAAATAGAAGACGACTCGGCCGAAGAGGGCGCAATCACGATTCGACCACCACGGTCCACCCAATCATTGAGCGCGAGCAGGTAGGCCGGTTCAACCTCAATCAGGCTGTTATGCGGGGCCAGGAACACGAGTGTTTGATCTGTCGATAACCCCGGTGTCGGGGGCGGCAATTTTCGGACGACTTCAACGCCCAGTTCATCGAGCGTTTCGAACAGTCCGCGGAATCCATAGGCCCTGGTTCCGTAGCTGTCGGCAGCCAGTCCGCCTGAATCGGGGGGCCGCAACATCGACAGACACGCGATGACAATCGATAGCGTGAAGACCGATACAGAGAGCAGAATGATATTACGTACCGACGGCATGCGAGCGCTCCTGCATTAGTGCCAGCAATTGTTGATGGCCTTCCCGGCAGGCCACGTAATCTCCCTCCAAGCATGGCTCTTCGCCGTACCACTTCGCGTCGATTGTCTCGACGAACCGTCTCAGCGGATCGACCAGCGGAGAGGAACGGTACCTTCGCAACAGGTCTCGGTTGGTGAACCCGGGACGGAACTTCCTTTTTTCAGTCTGCTGCAAACGTAACAGCGACGCCCGAAACAACAACCGGATGGCACCAATATGGTCGCCGCGCCCGCCAGCCTGATCGGCTTCGCGTTCCAGTTCCGCGGGATCGATCACTCGCTGCCGTGGTTTGGTGCTCGCGCGCTTGCGGTGTGGCGTGCCGCGAATTGCGGACATCAACGAGTAGCCAATGTGGGCGATCAATGCGATGACGATCAGCGATAGAACAACTACGATGACCCATCGCAAGAATTGCGGTAGTCCTTCGGTCAACTCAAGCAGCCAAAATAGCGGCTGCAACATCCAGCGGAACAGCTCCCAAAGCCAATTTGGTGCAGTAATGCGAAGCGGTGTGTCCAGCTCGTAGTAAGGCCGGGAAAGCACCTCCTCCGCGGTGCGACGCACCTCATCCGTCGTCGGTAGCTGAGCGAACAGGAAAGGGAGCATGGGCATCCAACGGGTGCGAGAAGCTACTTATGAATTCAAGAATGGTCCTCGCCCGTTACGTCTCGGCGGTTGCGAACCCCTCATCCCCTGCTTCGTCGGCATCCCCCGTTTCGTCGGCCGGTGCCTCCATGCCGATCGATTCCGCAAGGTACTGCAAGTCGAAATTCTCGTTCTTGCAACGGCAGGAGAAGTAAAACACCACGAACGCGGCCGTTCCCAGAATCGTTACGATGGCCTGAATGAGGACCGTTGCAATGAGACTGACATGCGGCTGGGGGATGAACGCAGCTACCATTGCTAGCGCGACGCTAATCACCATCAAAATGAAGCCCATCGCGATTAGTGTTAGATAGTTGCCGCTTAGAATCTGCTTGCTGCGTTTCAGTGCGGCGACTGCGTAAGTTTTCTCGATGACCACTACGTGTTGGTACATGCAGAACCAAATCATGCACAAGATGCCGGGAATGATCAGCAGGATCATGCCACCGAATACGGCGAGGAAGTATAAAATCGCCGTCGCGATTAATCCCAACAGCGAGGAGAATCCCAGTTTGATCGCCTCGAGGATTGTTGTCTTCTTGCCTAGATAGGCACGGGCCACGGCGTGAATTACGGATGCGTTGCTCAACGGCATAACGACCAAAGCTAATAGCACGGTAAAACCCAAGGCAACGCTCTGAGCGATCATCACGCTAGAAGACTGTTGGAATTCGACTGTCGCTGTCTCGACTTCTGATGCCCCCACCGCCAGCCCAGAAAACATGGAGAGTTGGACAAACCCCTGAATCAGTTGCAGGGGAACAATCGTGCAGAGCATGATTCCGAACAGCAGGCCAAAGTTGTTCTTCACGATCGAAATGGCCTGATCGAGAACGCCACCCAGCTTCAGATATTGAATTTTGTAGTCCATCACGGGCCCCTTGGGAAAATCGTCGAGAAATGCGGTGCAAGACAATGTCAAAAGACCGCAGCAGTATGCTGTATGTCCCACGCGGAAGCAAGTTTGCGTGCGATCCCGGTGTGACCTTCCATTGGCTCAAAAGACCGCCCCTCACCCTTCTTCCAACCTCGTCGGGACGTGAAATGACCTGCACTTAAGGTCGGCAAACGTCGCGTGCGGATTGTTCGGTTTGTAGTGAATCCGACAGCCATCGGTGTTACAGATCGATGGACAAACCGCTGGCCAGCCACACCCTGTGCAAGTCGCCTATTCGATGCCTTGTTTTTTCTCCGAAGGTTCATTGCGAATCCTATAGTTACATTGTCCGGCATTGGGTTCGCGCTGTCGGACGATTCGTCGTGTTTCGGAAAAACGGGGGGAGCGATGGAGTTCAGCATCAACGGGCTACCGCAGGTCGTGGCGCTCGCGAGTATCGCGGTATTGGGCTACATGTTCGGTCGCCGTGGCATCCGAGAATTCAGCCCCGTACTGCAATCGCAACGCGAGATTGCCCGTGCCCAGGCGGTTGCCGAGGAACTGGATCATATTTCCTCATCGGTCCGTACTGAACTCGCCCGACATGAAGCGGGCATGAAGCGGTTTAAGGATCGCATCAGCCGGCTGGCGGACAACAAAGATCGCTTAACATGGCAAGAGTTGTGTTCGGAAGCCGAACGCATCTTGCAGCCGACACTTCAGTTGGCATCACGCATTTCCAATGCTTACGAAGCACTTCAGCTTCAAACTGATCACCTGCGGACCTTCACGGAAGTGCGCACCGATCCGCTAACAGGTCTTTGCAATCGTCGCGCGTTGGAAGAGTCGCTCTCTGGCGAGATTGCCAGGCGCGATCGACACGAAGAGGTCTTTTCGGTTGCCATCATCGATATCGATCACTTCAAGCGAATCAACGACACCGAAGGACACCTCACCGGCGATCGCATCATCAAGACGGTGGCAACCGCGTTGGATCGAGAAGCCCGACAGACGGACGTCGTTGCCCGGTTCGGCGGCGAGGAGTTTGTCGTCGTGATGCCGAAGACCGACATCGAAGGCGCCCTGGTGGCAGCCGAAAGGTTGCGACAAGAAGTTCAGCAGAATTGCACGCAGGTGACGCCGGTTACCGTGAGCGTGGGAGTTGCCACCGTCACCGAAGAAGAAGACGCTGAAAGTTTAATGACCCGCGCCGACGAGGCTCTCTATCAAGCCAAGCACGATGGACGCAACTGCGTGCGACTTCACACAAGTGCGGAGCCCGAGCCGATTGACGAGCCGCCCGAGTTGGTGGTGAGCGGCTGATCGAATTGCCGCCGGACGTTCACCATCATGCGATGGGCTTCCCACATTGCTGGTTACGGCGGACGAGGCGTCGCGTGCGCGTCGCAATGCGGGTCCACATTGCTTTCCACTCATTGGGCGCGCCACGCGCGCGACAATACGTTTGCAAGAACCGTAACCGCATCGTTCGACTGATCCAGGAGTGCGCCTCGGCACTCAACGCCAGCCGCGCCAGGTTCTGGACCCGGCGCCCTGTCGAGAGCCAGCGGCGGATGTCGACGCCGTGCATATCGATGAGATAGCACTGCACGTCACAACCGTCTCGAGTGATTAGGATATTGCACCCCTTCAGGTCACGATGCGTAACGTGTGCTCGGTGCATGCGCCCGGCGAGCTTGCCAAGGCTTTCTGCTACACGACACGCGATGGCATTTCGCTCACCCGCGGAAAGCCGCGCCAGTTGCCACGCAAATTGGTGAAAGTCTTTGGCCCTATCAATCCATTCGGTCACCAAGTAACTCACCCGCGGGCGGATCTGCCCACGAGGAATGATTACTGCCAAGGGACGCGCGGTGGAAATTCCTCGCGCCCGCAAGGCATGCCCCAATCGCCACCCCTGCTCAGCTCGAGTTTGACGAACGAAACTCGTCAACCATTTTGCAACGCTCGTCACCCCGGTTCGCTTGTACAACACGTGTCGCAAGGCTCCATCGACCGGAAGGTCGGCCTCGACCACGATACTCGAATGGCTAATCTTCAACGGAAGTTCAATGTTCTGCTCGATCAACTTCTGAGGCTTTTCGATAAGCCGTTTCAAACAGTCGGCATCGAGATTTCGAACCGCGTGTCCTCGACCGCTGGCAAAACTCAAACGAAAGTAGTCACGATTGGTCGCCATCGACCGCTTGTCGCGCCGACGGGCGAGGCTCCGCAGCCAGCGTTGAGATCGATAGTCGATGTCGGCGGCTGCTTCACGCATGTCGATCGTCGTCAGGTCGTCGCGAGCGCTAAGATAGTGCCGCCAGAATCGCCAGCGTTGTGCTTTCGTGGCAAGGCGCTCGACAGCCGTAAGCAGCATCACGAGACTCGCGCGGCTTCGTCTCCATCCCATGCCGCGAAAGAGCCGCACGCCGGGAACGTCAATCAAGTACAGCTTTGGAATGAGTGACGGTAAGCTGTCGGTACCTTTGCCCGGGACATGGTTGTCTTCAAAACGCAACAAGATATTACCGGGATGAAGATCATCGTGCCACACGCCAGCCCGGTGTGCCTTGGCACACAAGCGTGCCAGTTGCACGCACAATTGTCTGTCGAATGACGGCTGCGCGACGCTTGCAACCCAGCCGTCCTTGGCTTCGGCATATTCCAAGAGACTACACGATCGCGGCACCGCCTCGGTTAACAGGCAGTGCTCGCGGACGATTCCAAACGCTCGTCGTTCGCCCCACGCCACGGCGTTCACCGTGGGAATCGCGCGGCGGGTTAACTCGAACGACTTGGCAAATTCGCGACGCGAGCCACTGGGGCGAATGAGATTGCGAAGGATATCGCGAAGAGACAGACACCGTTGGTGCTTCAGGAAGAAATGTCCCTGAGGTAGGTCGATGCGATAGACCGTGCGGTGTTGGCCATGTTTAACGACAACCATCCGCGGAGACGGACTGCCAAGGTCGAGATCCCCCACCCCGGGTGCTTTGTGCCACCGTACTCTCCTCAAAATCGCTGAGCGATCTGAGTCAAGTGGCTCGCCGGACTTGAGCGCCGAGTCGTATGCTTCCATGCGGGTAGTTCGATCCAGGTGAATTCAGAACGCGCCGCCACGTCGATGGGCGCGCACCTTGGCAGTCTCCGGCGAATCAGCAGATGAAAAAGAACGTCTCCACCGCGTTGGCAAACGCCGAGCCGGAGGATTCTGAACGTTCGCTCATTTGACAGCAAGGTCAGCTACCTTGATTTCGCGCTGATCGACCATGCAAACGGTCTCGCAGTCGATAGCACCAGCGATAGCGGGCCTTGCTAATGTGAATCAATTCCCACCGCCAAAAGCCGTCGTTTCGCGTGGTCATTCGACCTGCCATGGAATCTAGCCAGATACGACTGAGGGCCTGAAACGATTGATTGTTGCCCGCACACCTGACGGTTATGATGAATGTTCTCGACTCCTTTTGGGACCTTCATTGTGCCTCGGGGGAGTTGCTGAGGCACCCGAGGGAGTGAGCTATGGAAAGACGAACGGGCCAAATCAGCCGACGCATGCTGCTGGCGAGTTGTGCCGGTGGCTTCGGGCTACTGGCCTTCGGAGCCTTGACAGCCCGCCGAAGATTGGATGACACGCGTGTCGCCGATGTGATCCGCCGCGTCGGTCCGGCTAAGAACGTGATCTTCCTTTTCATGTCTGGCGGTCCCTCGCAGATGGACACGTTCGACCCCAAACCTTTGCTCGCCCGAGAGCACGGAAAGCCCATCGGCATTGACGTTCCGCAAACCAATTTCAATATTGGCGACACGATTCTCAAGTCTCCGTTCAGGTTCAAACGTTACGGAGAGTCTGGGGCGGACGTAAGTGAGCTGTTTCCCGAACTTGCGACCTGTGTGGACGAGATGACCATTATTCGCTCGATGGTCACCGACCATTCGGAGCACGCGGCAGCATCTCTATTTCTGCATACCGGTTCCGGAATCCAGGGACGCCCTAGCATGGGGTCTTGGATTACCTATGGACTGGGCAGCGAATGCGACGACCTGCCTGGGTACGTGGTCCTGGAAAGTGGAGGCGTGCCATTTGGTGGCATGCCCTGTTTCGATAGCGGATTCCTGCCGCCTAAGTATCGCGCAAGTGTCTTTCGGCAACCTCCTAATCTTTTGCCGCATATCACGCCTTATGACCGTTCGAGCGACATTCAACGTGACAAGCTCAATGTGATCAACGCCTTGAACAGAAAGGCGATCGATCGACTCGGGGAATCGGACGAGATTGAAGCGGCGATCGAGAATCACGAACTTGCCTTCCGAATGCAAAATACCGTGCCAGAGTTGGCGGATCTATCGGACGAAACGAAGGCCACACACGCTCTTTATGGACTGAATGAACCGAAGACCGAAGTGTTCGGCAGATCGTGCCTGTTGGCCAGACGGCTGGTCGAACGAGGCGTTCGGTTTGTCCAATTACTTTCACCACGTTTGCCCGATTGCGTTGATTGGGATCAACATGAAAATCTTGAAGATGGTCATCGCAGAAACGCACGTGCCGTGGACAGGCCGATCGCGGGATTGCTGAAAGATCTTCGCGCGCGGGGCCTGCTCGACGAAACGATCGTACTGTGGGGAGGAGAATTTGGTCGCACCCCAATGGCTCAAATCGATCCACGCGAAGGGATCGGACGAGATCACAACCCCTCGGGCTTCACCATGTGGATGGCCGGTGGCGGCGTTCGTCGGGGGCTTGTCTACGGACAGACCGATGAATACGGCCTTCGGGCCATCGAAAACCGTGTACACATGCACGATTTGCACGCCACGTTACTCCACCTCCTGGGGATCGATCATACCCAACTCACCTACCCCCATGCTGGACGCGAATTCCGGCTCACCGACGTTTTTGGCCACGTCGTCGAGGATATTTTGGCCTAATGCCCTCTGGCCCGCTTGCCGACCGGGAGCACCGAGAACGACCATTCTGGCATTCGGTTACGTGTTGTGGACAGGCACAATCATGGTCTCCCCACTCCGGGTACCTCAAACACGCACCGCTTTGTCGGGTGATTTCATTGCAGGGTATTTTCGGGGTGATAGACTGAAGAGTTCCAAGTCGTAACGTTCACAGCCCCAACATGTTTGGTTATCGGGGCTCAACTTTTTCTCGGGCGTCTGCTGATCGGTAGAACGCGAAAGTCATGTCTAAGAAGACATTAATGCGGCTGCTTGCGGTCGTGTTTTTTGCTTCCGTCGGTCGTACTGCCACGGCGGTCGATGTTGCCACTCCCGAGCAAATTGAGTTTTTCGAGTTGCGGGTGCGCCCTATTCTTGTTGAGCAGTGCCTCGAGTGCCATGGACGAACCGACCATGTCGAGTCTGGTCTCTACTTGACTTCCCGTGAGGCCCTTCTTACCGGAGGCTCACGTGGACCGGCCGTTGAGCTTGAAGACCTGGGCAAGAGTCTCTTGCTCCGTGCAGTGCTCGATGGCATGGATTCTGAACTCCATATGCCCCCGGAGAAAACGTTAAGTAAGGAAGAGGTCGGAGCACTCCAACAGTGGATCGAGATGGGAGTTCCCTGGCCCAAGGCTTCAGAGCTGCCTCCGCTAGACTCGCGGGTCACGCACTGGGCGTTTCAACCGATAGAAACTCCTGCTCCTCCGATAGTTGATGACACCACCTGGCCACGAACACCGGTCGATCGGTTTGTGCTTGCTCGACTTGAGAAGGCCGGATTGCGTCCAACCAATGCTGCCGATCGTCAGACGCTGCTGCGGCGCATGACATTTGACGTAACAGGGCTTCCTCCAAGTCGCGCACAGATTGAACAATTCGTGAACGATCCGAGACCCGATGCAGTGGATCGGCTGATCGATCGTCTCCTAGCCAGCCCTCACTTTGGTGAGCGTTGGGGTCGACACTGGCTCGACGTGGTGGCATTTGCGGAAACCAATGGTCAAGAGGTCGACGACAACAAACCCTACGCTTACCGGTACCGCGACTATGTCATTAAGGCGATGAATTCGGATCTAGCCTACGACCGGTTCATCAAAGAGCAATTGGCTGGTGACCTCATCGCACCCGATGCGCAGCGACCGGACATCTTGCCGCCACCGGAAGTGGCCACGGCGATTTATTGGCTTGGAGAATTTCAGCCTCGTCCCGCAAAACCCGAGAATGCCAAAGCGGTGGAGATCGAAAGCCAGATTGATTTGATCAGCAAGTCCTTCCTTGGGTTAACCCTTGCGTGTGCCAGATGCCACGAGCACAAGTTCGACCCTATTCCGACATCGGACTACTATGCCCTTGCCGGCATCCTCCGCAGTTCGCACAACAAACTGATTGAAATTGACAGCCCTCATCGGCAAGAAAAGACGGAGCTCACCTGCCAGCAACTCGCCGAAATCGATCGTCGGATCGACATCCTGACGCGCTCGGCGAACGTGTCGGCTCGGTTGAATGCTGCACATCGCCTCTCGGAATACCTGCACGCAGCCGGGTCGCTCAGCCTGCTAGATTCCGCAGAAGCCGCCAAAAAGCTTTCTCCAATGGCCACGCAACACGATCTTGCGGAGCCTGTTTTGCAACGCTGGTACGAAGCAATTGTCCGCACGCAGGAATCTGGTGACCGCTTCCTTGTGCCGTGGGTGCGAATGATGGCTCGAGGAGATGGAGGTTTTGTCCCGCGGGCGAATCGCTTGCACCGAAAGCTAACTTCCGCCCAACAGGAAAGCCGCACGTCGCTGAATGGTGTATTGTTCGACGATTTTGAAAATACAACCTACGACCCCCAACGATGGGAGCCACCGGTCGGCGCCGCGTTTGGAAACGGTCCCACGATGTCCGCAATCGACGGGTGGCGGGGATTTCAAGGTTCGCGTTTCGCCGCCAGCGATCGCGTCTCGGGGAAATTAACCGGCCGATTGACCAGCCGACCGTTTGTTTTCACACATCGCTACATGAGTGTTCGCATCGCCGGTCGAGACGACTCCAATCGAACCTACATCAACGTCAAATATCATAGCCCCGTGATCATCGAGTTTCCGGAATACCGACTCACCGGAAAGAATAGCCACCAGTTTGTGAGAGAAACGCTTGATTTACAGCCATTTCTTGGTCGAGAGGGCATCATTGAGATCGTCGACGACGCAAGCGACGAGAACGGCTATATCGCGGTCGATGAAATCGTGTTTTCGGATGAACTGCCTCCGCCGCAACAAAATACGGTTAACCCGGTCGTGGCCAACCTTCTTATTCACCCGCACGTTTCGTCCGTATCCACCCTTGCAACAGAATATGAGAATAAGGTCGTTGACATCCTTAGCAGGTATCAGAACTATCTCGATTCTCCAGCGGCAAACGAGTCTGAAGATCACACATCGTGGAATGGGGCCAGCAGCGCGGAACTTGACATTCTAGGCTGGTTATTGAGCTTCGACTCCCCCCTGTCGAAGACTACTCTTGAATCCCATCTTTCCATGTCTGAGCTTCGCCGTCTGAAAGACCTTCGGGTGCAACGCAATCAATGTGAGAAAGATATTGCACCCTCGGCGATGGCGATTGCTACCTTTGACCGGCGAGTCTCGGATACGTGGATTCAAGTTCGTGGAAATGCAACACGGCGAGGGACGATGGTCCCGCGTGGACATCCTCGCTTCTTGTCCGAGACGACACCGTCACCTGTTACAGGAAGCGGTCGGCTTGAGCTCGCCAATTGGATCGCCTCGAAGGACAATCCGCTGATGGCCAGAGTGATTGTGAATCGTCTCTGGCAGCACTATTTCGGAACCGGAATCGTTTCGTCCTCGAATAACTTCGGTTATCAGGGAGAATCGCCCTCGCATCCCGAGTTGTTGGACTTTCTCGCTACCCGACTGGTAGAGACACATTTCTCGCTCAAGGCTATTCATCGTCTCTTGCTTCAGTCGAGCACCTACCAGCAATCAAGCACTCCGGAGGCAAAGGCCGTGAACGACGATCCGGATAACCGGCTTCTTTCACACATGTCCGTACGCCGCCTCGAGGCCGAATGTATTCGAGACGCATTGCTTCAGGTTTCCGGCTCGCTTGATCTTGAAATGCATGGACCAAGTGTTCCACTTTATGTGTCACGATACATGACCCAAGGTCCGGACCTTCCGACCACGTCAGGTCCGCTCGACGGAGACCGAAGAAGGACCGTCTACCTAGAGGTTCGGCGCAATCGACATAGCGAGTTGCTCGATGCGTTTAACTTTCCGAGCGTCTCATCGAGCGTAGGTCGGAGGCCATCCTCGCTTCTGCCTACACAAGCTCTCGCACTGCTCAACGACGAATTCGTGGCAATCGAGGCTCATCGCTGGGCCCAACGAATCATGCTGTCCGGCGGGGACGACCAAGAAAAGCTCACACGGATGTACCAAATGGCCTTTGGTCGAAACGCCAAACCGGACGAGATAGCAACGGCTCTTGAGTTTTTGAAACGCCAGCGAAATCGCTTCGCGGACGCGGAAAAAGACAACCATACAGAGCTTGAATCGTGGGCGAGCCTGGGCCATGTCCTGTGGAATCTGGCGGAATTCATTTATGTTTTCTAACAACGGCGAACGAGTCAATCCGTTGAGGCCGGGACAATAGACATGCCCACTGGCAACAGAAGGATCGCCGCAAATTGAATCAACATTTCTCGTTCATGACAAGCACCCACGAGTGCCCTACGCTGGAACCAAGGGGCTGAAGCGTTACGTGCCATGGACCTTCGGTGCATAAAGGATCGTTGCGACTTGGTTCGCGCAAGGCACTGCTTACCGGTGGTGAACAAGGTCCGGCGATCGTGCTCGGCAATCCCGGACGAAAGCTTGGTGATTCGTTCGGTTCCCGAAAAGGTGCCAAGGGTCGCAAATTTGCAGGAGGTTCCGGGGACACCAATTCCACTTTGGTCAATCGCCACTCGGAAATTGAACCGGTTGGCAACTCCTGCCCATTGCCTGAACATTCTTTGCGGTTTGCCGCCCGGTGTCGAGCCGGTAAACTTGTGCGCATCATAATGCGGTGTCAGCCACCTGAAAGATGCGGTCAGTCGGATTCTACTTGAGCGTGGAGAGTCGATCTGGTCTCAATCAAACGAGCGCATGATAGTAACAGGTGGGAAATCGCCTAAAAAACACATCGGATGGGTGGCCGAGTTGGTCTAAGGCGGCAGTCTTGAAAACTGCTGAGTCCGCAAGGGCTCCGGGGGTTCGAATCCCTCCCCATCCGTTTTGCCATTTCGCGACTTCTCGCGAGATGCAGAAAAGCCCGGAAATTCAGGGCTCTTGCGAGTATCGCCTTGGAACTCTTGCGAGGGGTTGCGAGGGGTTGCGAGTCCCTTCGTGCATGTGCTGCACCGGATTCTGCAGCGCTCGGGAGGGGCCGTCGCTGGCCTTCCTAAAGTCTTCGTCCGTGACTTGGCAGTAATGCTTGAGTGCCACATCTGCACTGTGCCCGTGGTCTACCCCCCTCTGTCGAGCCGGAACGGAGGTCTTCCGAATCAGTCTCAGGCCACAGCCTCCACATTCTTACCCACAAATTCTCCGGAAGAGCCCCCTTTTATTTCTGTAGGGGGCGAGGAGGTAGGAGATGACGGAACCGCGCATCAATTGGAATTCGGCAGCCGTCTTGAGAAGTCCGCTGGCAACGCGTCGATATGTGTTCTCTTTCCACTGGTCGACGGAGCCAAGCCGCTTCTTTATGAGTGCAT
>CAZNXE010000097.1:0-17618 GCA_964576465.1 uncultured Planctomycetaceae bacterium | reverse complement strand
CACTTTTCAAAGCAAACACCACCATCGCTATTGCCCAACCCGTGAACGGTTACGGCAATCGGTGTCTCGGTGTTGACGATTCGCTCCAGTGTCTCCTGCTCCAGCTTGGCGACGGTGGCGATGCGCTGTACTTCCGACTTGCTGATCGCAAACTGCCCCATGATGTGCGTGAGTTTGGGGGTCGCGATCGCAAGCTCGCGGCACCAGATCAGGAACTGATTTGCCTTGTCGACGATCGTGTATTCTTGGCTATGAAGAAGCTTGATCGTCGCCCGTTTGAGGCAGCGCCGACGGTCGCCGGAGGCAAGTTACTTGTTCGCACCGTCTCAAGAATCTATTGCCTGGAAGATCGAACGCAAGCATCGCTGGATGTTCGTCGAGAATAATTGAAGCCGGCGCTGAATCGCCACGTGACCGATCTGCCGAGTTGTGCCATCGCCTCAGCAGTTTGCTGTGGTCTTCGTAAGTCAACTTATGCGCAAACGTGCCCGGTTTGCGAGTCACTCGGTGAATCCAGGTTCAATACCTCTTCACGGACCAGCCCAATTCAGCCAGAGATTGAAAATACGGCGATGGTTCAACCACCTGTTCGGGAAGCCACACTCCGGGTGGAGACATGGGGCCATCGCGCAGCATCCGAGCCATGACCAGCGCGCTTGCTGCCGTGGCTTTCGACTGACCGCATCCCGATACCGTTAGATGAACGGTGCCCGCTGAGCCACTTGCCTGAACAATGGCCTTCACTTGCTTCCGACCGTGGAAGGCACTCTCGGCCCAAATCACGGCCTTCGCAATGGCTTGTCTCATCATCCGCCATCGCAGTAGACGAATCGCACGACTATGCGACAGAGCAGCCAAGCTCAAGTTGATCCACGCTGGCTGGAAGGCAAGCCATGAACCAGCAGTCGAAACGCCTAAGGTCTCGGGGAAGAAGAACTGATCTGGCATCGGGAATCGATACGCGCGGACACGCTTCTCTTTCCCGGGTAGATCGACTTCACGTGATCCGCGAAATGCCCACATAGGTCGCCTTTCTCTGTTTCCGACCACCGAAAAAGATTTGCTGGCAGCTTCGAGCATGAACTCAAGAACCGCGGGACCGGCTTCGTCCCCCAAGCTCATCACGAGAAACGAATGCACGGCATCGACGTCGGGCAGCTCTGCGGTTGCGGATCGAGCCATCACATTGACCAGTCCGGGAGAAAACCCGGAACCGAGCCATACATGTGCGCCGGCGGCTTCCGCCTGTTGATGCATGGCTCGGCAACGAAGAATAAAACCCGCGTCGGCTGTGATGTCGAGATATCTGGTTCGCTGTGTAATCGCCGCGGAAACAAGGTGAGGTTCCTGTTGATCCACACAGCAAATGATGAGGTCACAATCGATCACGGCCTCATCGACGGCCATTCGATCTTCGATGTCGAATTGACGCGATTCGCCACGCTCGCCGAATTTGGAAGCAAGCGCGGCGGCTTTATCAAAGTTGCGACCAGCGACGACAATTTGGAGACCTTCATCTCCGGATAGTCCTGTTGCGATTCGCCTTCCGACATCGCCGTATCCACCTACGACCAATACACGCATCTTCATCATTGCGGCCGCGAGACCCAGCGCTCGAATGTGGCCTGACCTAGTCCTCAGTCGAGAGGGCCTGTCGCTTGATTGTGGGGCTTGTTATGGCACTTACCTTTCGGGCCAATAGGTTTGGATTGCACGCGTGTATTGTGCGCGTTCGAATGCGGACGGGTCGTGCGAATGCTGCTGGCTCACGCTGCCTTGCATTTGGCGCACCGACTCGTACTCGTGAACATTCATCCATTCAATCAAGTCTTGTTCGATCGCCGTGATCCGATCGATGCCTCGCTTGAGCAACACGGAGCAAAGCATCGTGACACTTGCGCCGGCCATCAGCATTCTTAGCACGTCGTGGTGGGTGTGAATGCCGCTCGATGCCGCGAAATCGGTGTTGATTCGTCCGTAGAGAATAGCAATCCAATTCATCGGCAACCGTAAGGCAAACGGCGTACTCAACATGACTCTCGGCTGCACTTCAAGCAACTCTATATCAATGTCGGGCTGATAGAAGCGATTGAACAAGACAAGGCCGTTGGCCCCCTCGGAAACAATTTGATCTGCCATATGGGCAAGACTGCTAAAAAAGGGGCTTAGCTTCACGGCCAATGGAAGTTGGACTGCGGCACGCACGGCACGCACGATTTCCAAGTATTGCCGTTCGATCTCCGCGCCGCTGATATCCTTGTCGCTCGGAAGCCAATAGATGTTCAGTTCCAACGCATCAGCGCCGGCTTGCTCGATTTGTTTGGCATATTCAATCCACGTTCCCGCCGTCGAACCGTTGAGGCTGGCAATGATCGGAATGTCGACCGCCTGCTTAGCTTGCTGAATGTGATTCAGATACACTTCGGGGCCGATGTGAAAATGCGTCGGCTCCGGAAAAAACGTCAATGCTTCTGCATAGCTTTCCGTACCGTGAGTCAAGTAATGGTGAAGTTCGTGTGCTTCGCCGTGTAACTGTTCCTCGAAGAGCGAATGCAGAACCACGGCCGAGGCGCCTGCGTCTTCCATGCGGCAAATGTTGTCGACCTCTTCCGAAAGAGGCGATGCCGATGGCACAAGCGGCGTACGAAGTTCAAGGCCCAGGTAGTCGGTTGCCAGATCGGGCATCATGCACCTCCCGTCCTCATTGGTCGTTTGAACGTTTCGTCGTTTGATTGTCTCCACGCGCAGCGGTCGACGATGCCTCGCCGGTCTTCTCACAATTCTGTGGGGCAAGGTGATCGGCCGCGAGGTATTCGTACATCATTCTCCGTTGATAAACATCCTGCTGCGCGGTCTTGGCCAATTGGCGGGCCGCGTCCGGCCGACTCTGGAGCAACATTTTGAAGCGATTCTCGAGGTACAAGTAGTCGGTTAGCGGAATGCGCGGCTTACGTGAGTCGAGTTTGAGCGGGTTGTGACCCTCGGCCGATCGATCGGGATGATAGCGATACAGGAGCCATTGCCCCGATTCGACGGCCGCCTTTTGGTTTTTCATCGCCGTGGTCATGTTGATGCCATGAGCGATACAATGGCTATAGGCGATGATCAACGATGGGCCGTCGTAGGCTTCCGCTTCGAGAAACGCCTTTAACGTGTGTTCATCGCGCGCTCCCATCGCCACGCTGGCCACATAGATATTGCCATAGGTCATCGCGATTAAGCCCAGGTCTTTCTTGGCTGCCTGCTTGCCGCCGGCGGCGAATTTCGCCACCGCGCCGCGAGGCGTTGCCTTCGACATTTGTCCACCCGTGTTGGAATAAACTTCGGTGTCAAGAATGAGCACGTTGATGTTCTGGCCGCTGGCCAAGACATGGTCGAGCCCGCCATAACCAATGTCATATCCCCAGCCATCGCCTCCGACGATCCAAACACTTTTCTGGACCAGGCAATCAATGACTCCGGCCAGCCGACGGGCGTCGTCTGAATCGATTTCAGCGAGCTTTACTTTGAGGCGCGCAACGCGCTGGCGCTGTTCAAAGATGTCGGCTTCGTCGCGTTGTGTGGCCGCGAGCGTCTCGGTGGCCAATGCTTCGCCTAGCGGACTCGACAGGCGTCCAAGCAACTCAGCGGCGATCCGCTGCTGCTGATTGAGCGACAGCCGAAATCCGAGGCCGAATTCGGCATTGTCCTCAAACAATGAATTGGACCAAGCTGGTCCGCGCCCCTCGGCGTTCTTACTCCACGGTGTGGTGGGGAGATTTCCGCCATAAATCGATGAACAGCCAGTCGCATTGGCTATGAGCGCACGGTCACCAAACAACTGGCTGAGCAGCTTGAGATAAGGTGTTTCTCCACAACCCGCGCACGCGCCGGAAAACTCGAATAGCGGTTGCTGACATTGCTGTTGGTGGATGCTGTCGGTGCGCAATTTACGACGATCGTACTCGGGAATCGATAGGAAGAAGTCCCAATGCACGCGCTCTGTCTCGCGCAAGGGTCGCTGCGGGCGCATATTGATCGCCTTAATGCGCGACTCGGATTTGCTCCGTGCTGGGCAGACGTCGACACAGATCGCGCAGCCGGTACAGTCTTCAGGAGCGACTTGGATCGTATACTTGAGATCACGCCATTGCCGATCGCGTGGGGTGACCGACTTGAACTCCGACGGCCCGCCGTCGAGCAGTGCCGGTTCGTACACCTTGCTACGGATCACGGCGTGTGGGCAAACCATCACGCATTTGCCGCACTGAATACAGATGTCCGGTTCCCAGACTGGGATCTCGTGTGCCAAGTTTCGCTTTTCCCACTTGGCGGTTCCCGTTGGAAATGTTCCATCTGCCGGCAAGCAACTTACCGGCAACTGGTCGCCGCATCGCGACAGAATGGGGCCGAGCACGTTGCGCACAAAGTCCGGCGCTTCGTTTGGTACTGCCGCCGCCAGATTCCAATCGCTGTCGAGGGCCTTGGGAATTTCAACCTCATGGAGATGATCGAGCGTCTGATCGACCGTTCGGAGGTTCATCTCTACGAGTGCATCCCCTTTCTTGCCATAGGTCTTGCGAATCGAATCCTTAATGGCGGCGATGGCTTCTTCACGCGGCAAGATGTTAGAGACAGCGAAGAAGCAGACTTGCATCACGACATTGATGCGGTGCCCCATTCCACATGCCCGGGCAACCTTCGCGGCATCGATGACGAACATTCGTGCCTGTTTGTCAATCAGCGTTTCCTGCGCCGCACGTGGCAACGCGTGCCATGTTTGGTCAACCGGCAGCGGCGAGTTCAACAACAAGGTTCCACCAGAGGCCAAGTGGTCGAGCATCTCGAATTGCTCGAAAAATTGCGGTTGATGACAGGCTACGACATTGGCCTGTTCGATCAAATAAGACGAACGTATCGGGCGCGGTCCGCATCGCAGATGTGATACCGTTACCGAGCCCGCCTTTTTCGAGTCGTAGACGAAGTATCCTTGCACCCAACGATCGGTGAACTCGCCAATAATCTTGATCGTATTCTTGTTGGCGCCCACGGTGCCATCCGAGCCAAGCCCGTAGAACACGGCCCGTACCACATCGTCTGGCTCGATCGAAAAGTCTGGATCGTATTCGAGGCTCGTTCGCGTGACGTCGTCGTGAATGCCGATGGTGAAATGGTTCTGAGGCTCCTCCCGGCGTAGATGGTCGAAGACCGATCGAACCATCGCCGGCGTCAACTCTTTCGAGGAGAGTCCGTACCGACCGCCGACGATTTTGGGCGGTGCAATAGGAAGCCGCCAGCCGCTTGCCTGTCCTTCGGCCAGCGATGCGACGCAATCGAGATAGAGTGGCTCTCCCAAACTTCCCGGCTCTTTGGTGCGGTCGAGAACAGCGATTGCCTGAGTCGTGGCGGGTAGCGCCTCAATGAATCTTCGAGTGTCCCATGGCCGATAAAGCCGTACTTTGACGACCCCCACCTTCTCACCCTGGCGATTCAAAAAATCGACTGTCTCGTGTACCGTCTCGGCGCCAGAGCCCATCAGCACAATCACACGCTCGGCGTCAGCCGCTCCATGATATTGAAATAAATGATAGGTGCGTCCGGTGAGCTCGGCAAAACGATCCATCACGTTCTGCACGATGTCCGGACACGCCTCGTAGTAGCGATTCACCGCTTCGCGGGCCTGAAAGAAAACGTCTGGGTTTTGTGCGGTTCCGCGCAGCACGGGTCGATCGGGCGTCAATGCACGGGCGCGGTGCGCGTTGACGAGACGATTGTCGATCATCGCTTTCATGATGTCGTCTGGAATCGGCACAATCTTCGCGATTTCGTGCGAAGTGCGAAATCCGTCGAAAAAGTGAAGTACCGGGATTCGGCTTTCGAGCGTTGCTGCTTGAGACAGCAACGCAAAATCCTGAGCCTCTTGGACCGAAGTCGAGCTGAACAGCGAAAAACCAGTCGCCCGAGTCGCCATCACGTCACTGTGGTCACCAAAAATGGAAAGCGCTTGCGAAGCAACCGATCGTGCCGCGACGTGGAACACGGTCGGCGTCAGTTCTCCGGCGATCTTGTACATATTGGGAATCATCAACAGTAGGCCCTGCGAGGCCGTAAACGTCGTCGCAAGGGAGCCCGTTTGCAAAGCTCCATGCACCGCACCGGCCGCGCCACCTTCGCTTTGCATTTCAACGACCAAGGGCACCGTGTTCCAGATATTCGGCTTTTGTTCGCACGACCAAGCGTCGGCCCATTCGCCCATCGGCGAGGCTGGAGTGATCGGGTAGATGGCAATCACTTCATTGAGGTGATGTGCCACCGATGCGACCGCTTGATTGGCATCAATGGTTACGAATTGTGCAGGCATGGCAAGTCACGGCGAATGAGGATTCCGATTTGATCGATACTGCATTTCACGTGCCAAAAAACATCGTTGCTAAACGTGCTGACCGACGATACCGTAAGGTTGACGATGCATCTTGACGTTTCAGTAGCGTCATCGCTGCGTCGGGCCACGCATTACATACTTGCGTCCGTGCGTTTATGTCACACTATGCCTCTTTCAGCGCGCGGCAAATGATACAATGCTGCCAGTCGAGCATGCTTTTCGCATAGCACGAAGCGTATGGATTACCTACGAGCCCATGATCTCTTGGGGCATTCAGATAAGACACTACCCATCATTCGTTTGGTGAGGCAGAAGCATGGAAGTCCAACAACTCGGCAAAATTCTGGGCGATCACAGCTTTTCCGCACCACTGTCCGACTCGGCGTTGGCCGAAATCGGCGAGATTGCGTCGTTGGTGTGTTATCCTGCCGGCTCGATGATTTTTCGCGAGGGTAGTAGCAACCCCAATCTGATGTTGATTCGTCATGGTCGCGTAGGGTTGGACATCAATGTTCCGGGTCGCGGTCCAGTGCGTATTCTCACACTCGGTCCTGGCGATATGGTAGCGTGGTCGGCTCTATTCGGAACTGGTGAAATGACGACATCCGCCACGGCCCTAGAGAACACGGAACTAATCATCTGCTGCGGAAAGCGACTGCTTGAACTCAGCCAGTCGAATCATGAGATTGGTTATCAATTCATGCATCGGATGGCGACGGCTTTGGCGAACCGCCTCGTAGCCACGCGTCTTCAGCTACTCGATTTATTCTGTGACCAGTCACCGGCCATGACCTTGGAATCGAAGGTGCCTCGTGACGACACATAACTCGGATGAATCGACTGCCGGCTTTCTGTCGATCCCGGCTTTGGATGAGTTACTCGGCTTGCTCAAGAATCGCGGCTACGAGGTGATCGGTCCGACGATCGATCAAGATGCAATCGTTTACGACACGATCGAGACGGTGGATGACTTGCCGCGTGGCTGGACCGACATCCAGCAGCCGGGCTCCTACCGTCTCGAGCGCCGAGACGACGACGCACTGTTTGGATACGTCGTGGGTCCTCACTCGTGGAAGCGGTATTTATTTCCGCCACTTACAACCGTGTTGACAAGTGAACGAACCGAGTCCGGGTGGCAAATGCGGCCCGTTGAGGAAGAACCGCCACGGTATGCTTTCTTGGGTGTTCGTGCCTGCGAACTTGCAGCAATGGCCGTGCAAGATCAAGTTTTCGCCGAGGGCGACTACGTCGATCCTATCTATCTGGCACGCCGACAGAACGCATTGATCATCGCCGTTAATTGCACCCAGGCAGCGGCAACCTGTTTTTGCACATCAATGAATACAGGCCCCCGATGCAGCGCGGGATTCGACCTGGCCCTGACCGAGTTGTCCGATGGTTTTATCGTCGAAATCGGATCGGAACGTGGCGGCGAACTCATCGCTCAACTGTCCGTGCGCGATGCCACGCCGAATGAATTGCGCCGTGCCGCTGAAGTCCGAGACAAAGCGGTTACCCAGATCCAGCGGCGTCTCGACACATCGGACGTGCATGACCTGCTGCTGAACAACTTGGAACACCCACGGTGGGACATGGTGGCATCGCGGTGTTTGTCTTGTGCGAATTGCACGATGGTCTGTCCGACGTGCTTTTGCAGCACCGTCGACGAAGTGGCGGATCTGTCGACCGACCGGGTCGATCGCCGTCGAAAGTGGGATTCCTGTTTCAATGTCGACTTTAGTTATATGAACGGCGGTGTCGTACGAAATAGTATCCGTTCGCGTTATCGCCAATGGATCACCCACAAGTTGGCCACCTGGATCGACCAATTCGGTACTTCGGGCTGCGTTGGCTGCGGGCGTTGTATTACCTGGTGTCCGGTCGGCATCGATCTCACGGAGGAAGTCGCGGCGCTGCGCAAAACGAAGTGACCCAACAGAATTCAACCGCGAACGGAAGTCACAACTACTGGGTGCCACACCCGGTTGTGATCCAAGATATTCGGCACGAGTTGCCGGGCGTATGCACCTACGATTTGGCTTTCGTCGATGCAGCGTCGGCCAGTCGCTATTCGTTCCAACCCGGTCAGTTCAACATGCTGTATGTTCCCGGTACCGGCGAGGTGCCGATCTCGTTAAGCGCTGATCCTAGTTCCCATCAAACGTGGGCCCACACGATTCGTGTAGCCGGCAACACAACCCGGGCAATCAAACAGCTTGGTCGTGGAGCCATGATTGGTTTACGGGGGCCGTATGGCACAGCTTGGCCATTGGATCGCTGCGCGGGGTCGGATGTCTTGCTGATCGCAGGTGGGATCGGTCTGGCGCCGTTGCGTCCGGTGATCTACCACTTGCTTTCCCATCGGCAAAACTATGGTAGTCTGACACTGCTTTACGGAGCTCGTTCTCCGGACACCATGCTATACGCCAACGAATTTGCAACATGGACCGGCCGCGGATTGACCATCGAGACGACGGTCGATCGCTCCGCGCCTGATTGGCTAGGGAATGTCGGTGTTGTTCCACTTCTGCTGACGCGGCTCCAAACACTTCGCAGCGAACAAACCGTCATCATGATCTGTGGGCCGGAAGTGATGATGCGGTTCACGGTCCAAGCCGCGCGAGATCGCGGGCTTAGCAACAAGCAGATTTGGGTTTCGCTAGAACGAAATATGCAATGTGCAGTCGGCATGTGCGGGCACTGTCAACTCGGGCCCGCGTTTATCTGTCGTGATGGACCCGTGTTCCGCTATGATGTGGTAGCCCCCTTTATCGCTGTCGAAGGACTGTAATGGGTACGAAACCGAAGGTTGCCGTGATCAAATTGGCTTCCTGTGACGGATGCCAACTCACGTTGTTGGCCGCCGAAGATGAGTTGCTTACGATTGCCGGGGCGATCGATATCGTTTATTTCCTGGAAGCCTCCAGCCGTATCGAACCAGGACCCTACGATGTTGCGCTGGTCGAGGGCTCGATCACAACGCCGGCAGATCTACAGCGCATTGTCGAGGTCCGCCGTCAGGCCCGATTCTTGGTCACGATTGGGGCGTGTGCTACCGCTGGAGGCATTCAAGCCCTCCGCAATTGGGCAGATTGCGACGATTGGATGAGAGCCGTGTACGCAACGCCGGAGTATCTGCAAGTGCTCGACCAATCGACCGCTGTTGCCGACCATGTTCAAGTTGATTTCGAACTGCGTGGCTGCCCGATCAACAAACAACAATTGATCGAGGTAATTTCGTCCCTAGCGGCTGGGCGTCACCCACGAACGCCCGTGCATAGCGTTTGCATCGACTGCAAGCGGAGCGGCACCGTGTGCATCATGGTGACCCGGGATGAGCCGTGCCTGGGGCCAGTCACTCAGTCGGGTTGCGGAGCGATATGCCCAACGTACGATCGCCCATGTTACGCCTGCTTTGGTCCGGCGCGGCAGCCGAATCTATCGAGCCTGACATCGCATTTTATCGCGACTGGAGTCTCGACCGAGGCCGTGGTCCACTCCTTGCGAACGTTCAATGCTTGTGCTCCGGAATTCCGTACCGAAAGCCAGCGTCTTGAGGCATCGACGAAGGAGCAATCACCATGAACCGGGCCCGCACCATTCGTGTCGAGGCGCTGACCCGCGTCGAGGGCGAGGGTGGATTGTTCATTCGCTTCCGTGGCGACCGCGTGGACGAAATACAATTGAGCATCTACGAGCCACCACGGTTGTTTGAAGCGTTATTACGAGGGCGGCCGTTGGAAGAGGTGCCCGATATCACGGCCCGTATCTGCGGAATTTGTCCGGTGGCTTATCAAATGAGTTCGACGCACGCGCTCGAGTCGGCTTTGGGAGTCTCCGTTTCGCCGGAAATCAGGCGTCTGCGGCGTTTGCTTTACTGTGGCGAGTGGATCGAGAGCCACGCGCTGCACATGTTTCTGCTGCATGCTCCTGATTTCCTAGGCTTCGACAATGCGTGGGAAATGGCGGAGGATTACCCCGACGAAGTCCAGGGTGGGCTAGAGCTAAAAAAACAGGGGAATCGGCTGCTCGAAGTGCTCGGAGGGCGCGCCATTCATCCGATTAACGTCGCCGTGGGTGGATTTTTTCGGACTCCTTCGCGTGAGCAGGTCACGGCGCTCATTTCTGGTTTCGAGGCGGCCCTGAAAATTGCCGTGAAGCTGACTCGCTGGGTGGCCCGGTTCGACTTTCCCGATTTCCAACGCCCCTACGAGATGATCGCCCTAGTGCATCCGGACGAATATCCGATGAACGCCGGCCGAATCGCGTCGTCCGAGGGCTGGTCAATCGATGTGGAACAATTTGCAGACGAATTTGAAGAACGCCAGGTACCGCACTCGACGGCGCTACACGCAGTGCGCAAAGCGACGGACTCCTGCTATTTCGTGGGACCACTGGCACGGCTCAATCTAAACCTAGACCGGCTGATGCCAGCGGCACGTCAAGTAGCCGACGCCGTTTCCATCGAATGGCCATGCACGAATCCGTTCCAGAGTATCGTGGCCCGGGGAATCGAGATCGTCCATGCCTTCGAAGAAGCACTGTCGATCATGCGCGATTACCAACCGGTACGTCCTCCAAGGCACGCCTACGAGCATCACGACGGTGCGGGCTGCGCGGCCACCGAAGCCCCACGCGGACTGCTCTACCATCATTACGAAATCGGTGCCGACGGTTTGGTAAAGTCGGCGACAATCATCCCACCAACTTCGCAGAACCAAGCACAGATTGAAGACGACCTGAAGGCATATGTTTCCCAGATCAAAGCGGACGACGACGTGATTGCGTCGAGCTGCGAGCGGCTTGTGCGCAGTTACGATCCGTGTATTAGTTGCTCGACTCACTTTCTTAAAGTCAAACTAGAGAGAGCCTAAGATATGAACGGCCCTGCACCGAGACATGCGGTGCTGATCGTCGGAATCGGGAGCCACCACGGCGATGATCGCTTCGGTTGGGAGGTTGTCGATCGGCTAGCCACGCTTGGGCCAGGCAATGCCGATGACGGACCAACAGCCGGCATGCATGGGGCAATGATCGCCTTGCGCAAACTGACCTCGCCGGCCGAATTACTCAATCATCTTCACGGGATACGGCGACTCGTGATTTGCGATGCCTGCCATGGATTGTCGCACGCCGGGGAGCACCGCCTCCTCACATGGCCGACCGATCGGGTTGACCATCTGACCGGGAGCGGCAGCCACGATTTCTCGTTAGTCAACACCTTGCATTTAGCTGATAAACTCAACATGCTGCCATTGTCTGTTGACCTTTGGGTGGCCGAGAAATCTCGCGAGCAAGTCTTACGTCGGTCGATTCATACGTCACTTTCGCCGGCCCTTGCGAAGGCCGTTGAAGTTGTCGCCTGTAAGATCGAAGGGGAGTTCGTCCATGCATGAATACTCCCTGATACGCGCGTTGTTCGCCGAAGTCGACAAGCTTGTCGCAACCCCCACTGACGTGGTAATCCAGGTCAACATACAGATAGGACCACTGGCAGGGGTCGAGCCAATGCTGCTGTCCAGTGCGTTCGACGACTTGGCCCCAGACAGCTCGATCCCGGAGGCACAATTGGTTATCAACGAGGTGGGGCTCACGGCTAAGTGCCTCGACTGTGATCGCAACTGTGAAGTCAAGCACTTTCAATTCCGCTGTCCTCATTGTCATGCGACACGGCTGCGGATTACCGGAGGAGATGCCGTGTTGTTGGAAGACATTGTGGTCGAGACGCGTGACACGCTGAACGAGGTAGCCCAATGAATATCCGAACGATCCACGCGTCGCGCGATGTAATGACCGATGCGCGAGCGGCCGCCGAGCGGTTTCGTGACAAGCAATCCAACGCCGGGACACTCGTAATTAACGTGCTGGCATCGCCCGGAGCAGGTAAAACCAGCTTATTGGAAGCGACCGCCCGGCACTGGCAAGGGCAACGTTCGATGGGCGTGCTCGTTGGTGATCTGGCCACGGACCGCGACGCGCGACGCTTGGCCCGTTGGACACCGGTCGTTCAGCTCACCACCGGCGGTGCCTGTCATCTTAATCTTGCGTTGGTTCAGCGTGGTTTCGAAGCCCTTGGCGACGAGCCGATCTCGTTTCTATTCATCGAAAACATCGGCAACCTGGTCTGTCCTTCGTCACACGATCTTGGCGAACACCTACGGGTAATCGTACTTAGCACGACCGAGGGGGACGACAAGCCGGGCAAATATCCCAAGGCGTTTCGCACGAGCCAGGCGATGGTCGTCAGTAAGACCGATCTCTTACCATATGTTCCTTTTTCGGTTGAAGCTGCAACCGCCGATGCACGTGCCATTCAACCCGAGATCGCCGTATTACCTACATCGGTGATCGATGGGACCGGCATTGCCGCGTGGTGCGATTTTCTCGATGCCCAATACTCGCGTTTGATAGCCGCCAACGATGAGCGCGCAAATGCCCATTGAATGTCCAGAACAGGTCGGACAGTGCATCGTGCTGCGCGGCGCGGTGCAAGGCATTGGACTGCGGCCTGCCGTTGCACGTTGGGCCAGCGATTGCGGCATCAATGGCACGGTGACGAATGGTCAGCGTGGAGTCACGATCTCCATCGAAGGTAGTGCCAAACAATTGCAGCGATTCGGCGACGGCCTATTGACACGACTTCCCCAGGCAGCGCGTGTCGAAAACGTTGAACGGTATTCGGTTCCGGTTACCGGATGCGACGGATTCCGGCTCGATGCCCAGTCGCCCGCGAATACGTTGGCCACGCGGGTTCCACCTGATTCGGCCGTATGTAAAACATGTCTCGCTGAGGTAGCGGATTCGAAGAATCGACGTATCAACTATGCCCTGAATGGTTGCGCAGAGTGTGGTCCGCGTTACTCGATCATCGAGTCGATGCCGTATCAGCGTCGGCAAACAGCCATGGAGCGGTTCACCCGATGCTCCGATTGTCGCCGTGAATATTCGCGGCAAGACGACCGACGGTTTCACGCTCAAACCATTTGTTGCTTGCGATGTGGACCCAATGTTTGGTGCACGGACCGCGACGGACGCCTGATTGCGCAGCAGGACGAGGCCGTCGACGTGGCAGCACGCGCGTTACGTGTCGGAGACATTATCGCGTTGCGAGGGATCGGCGGCTATCAATTGCTGGTTGACGCTACTCAGCAAAACGCGGTCCAGCGACTGCGTCGTCGCAAACATCGAACGGCGAAACCGTTCGCCATCATGGTGCAATCGATGGCTGATGCGGCGCGGCTCGGGCAGTTTAACGAGGCACAGCGCAAGACGCTGACCGCCGCGGACAACCCGATTGTTGTCGTCGACCAGCGTGCCGAGAATGAACTAGCGGCAGCAGTATGCCTGAGCATGAATACCATCGGTGTCATGCTGCCCACCACGCCGTTGCATTGGCAATTGTTTGAGCGATTGGATACGCCCCTTGTCGTGACTAGCGGAAATATCGAGGGACGTCCCATCGAGTATGTGGCCACCGACGCACAATCCCGTTTGGCCTCCGTGGCTGATCTTTGGATTCACCATGATCGCGATATTGTTCGTCCCCTCGACGACAGTGTCGTGCGTGTCATTGGCCACAGTCCCGTGACGCTACGCCTGGGGCGAGGGCTAGCGCCCTGGTCATTGAATCTCGATGTTCTACGCGCCGGCGCATCGGTCGAGCCAGAGCCGATCTTGGCGCTCGGCGGCCAGATGAAGGCCGCGGTCGCAGTCTTCAACGGGCAACAGGCCGTGTTGGGACCCCACGTGGGCGAGCTTGACGAGGTCGCCTCACGTGATCGCTGGATCGCACATGTGGCCGACCTGGGTGATCTGTATGGCGTGAATCCGCGACAGATGGTCCACGATCTCCACCCAGGGTACTTCACATCGTGTTGGGCCGATGAACAACCGGCCAAGAGCCTGGCCGTTCAACATCACCATGCCCATGTTGCGGCGGCGATGATCGAGCATGGGTGGCTAGATCGCGCGGTGCTGGGCGTCGCCTTCGACGGCACGGGATACGGAACTGACGCGACTGTTTGGGGAGGCGAACTCCTGCACGCCACGGCTCGCGAGTTTACGCGTGTCGGACACCTGCGACCGTTCCGGCTGGCTGGCGGTGAAGCAGCGATCCGGCAACCGTGGCGTGTCGCTGTTGCCCTGGTGCGCGACGCGCTCGGTCGGTCGAGGGCCAGTTGCTTGCAATTCGACCAGGTTTCATCCACAACCGTAATGAACCTCACCACGCTACTCGATCATGACCGGTTCTCCGTATGTACGACGAGTGTCGGTCGCTTATTCGACGGGATCGCGGCACTTATATTGGGCATCACAAGTACCGAGTTCGAAGGTCAGCCATCCATGCTACTCGAGGCCGCATGTGATCGATCAGCCGAAGGCCAGTACACGTTGCCACTTGGTGACGGGCCATGTGCCGAAATCGATTGGCGCCCGCTCGTGCGCGCTGTATGCGAAGATCGACATCAGGGCGTCGTGCCCGCGGTAATCGCGACACGTTTTCATCGGGCTGTTGCGGATGTGATCGTTGCGACCGGGCGTCGTTGGGCGCCCCTACCGGTTGTCCTGGCCGGCGGTGTGTTTCACAATTGTCTATTGACCGAGATGATCGCCGCGCGGTGGCCGACGTCATCGGGCCCACTAGGGCTTCCTGGACGAATTCCACCGGGTGATGGAGGGCTTGCGGCCGGGCAATTGGCGGTTGCCATGGCGCAACATTTTCAACAAGGAAACGCGTGATGTGTCTTGCAGTTCCTGGTAAGGTTGTCCGTTGGCTCGATCGCGATGCGACATTCGCCGAGGCAGAAATCGAATTCGCCGGTGTCCGTCGACGTTGTCACATGGCATGTGTTCCGGACGCTGTCGAAGGAGACTATGTCATCGTGCATGCTGGAATCGCAATCAGTCGCCTTGATGCTCGTGAGGCGGAGCGCTTGATCGCCGACTTGAAACAGTTGGAACAGCCGTCGCCGCCTTCCGGCGGCCGGCACTCGACGCCGTGATGAACACCATGAAATATGTCGACGAGTATCGTGATTCAGAGGCCTCCAGCCGGCTCGTCGAACGGATTCGCCGTCGGGCTTCGCAACGCTGGACGTTGATGGAAGTGTGTGGTGGCCAGACGCATTCCATCATGCGGCATGGAATCGCCACGGCATTGGAATCCGCCGTCGAGCTAATTCATGGCCCAGGCTGCCCGGTCTGTGTGACTCCGTTGGAAGCAATCGACCGCGCGCAGCAACTCGCGTTTCATAAAGACGTGATCCTCACCAGCTTCGGCGATATGTTGCGAGTGCCCGGCAGCCGACAAACGTTGGCGGCAGCACGCAGCGAAGGCGCCGATGTACGGGCCGTCTACTCGCCGGCGGATGCCGTGGAACTGGCGCAAGCCAATCCGCGACGACAAGTTGTTTTCTTCGCGGTTGGGTTCGAAACCACCACGCCAGCCACGGCGATCGCGGTCTTGCAAGCCAAACGGCTTCACGTGACGAATTTCAGTCTGCTCGTATCGCACGTTCGGGTTCAGCCTGCAATGGAAGTCATCGCTGAATCGCCCAATTGTCATGTGCGTGCCTTTCTTGCCGCTGGCCATGTCTGCGCGGTGATGGGTTGCGAGACCTATGAAGCATTTGTGCAACAATACCGACTCCCAGTTGTCATAACCGGCTTCGAGCCGGTGGATTTGCTCGAAGGCATTTTCGAGGCCGTGTGCCAATTAGAAGAGGGGCGATTCGAGGTTGCCAACCGCTACCGACGCGCGGTTCGCGAAAGCGGCAACCGTGTCGCGTGTGACCTAATCGACGAGGTGTACGAAGTTTGTGATCGCCAGTGGCGCGGCGTAGGGCTGATTCGCCGTGGCGGCCTTCGCCTACGGACAAAGTGGCGAGATTTCGATGCCGAACAGCGCTTTGCGCTGACAGATCGGCCTGCGCGCGAACCGGCTGATTGCCACAGTGGTGACGTGCTAGCCGGACGGATCAAACCAACCAAATGTCCCTCATTCGGCGTTGGTTGTACACCAGAACATCCCCTGGGAGCACCGATGGTGTCGTCCGAGGGGGCATGCGCGGCCTATTATCGTTACGCCAACAACAGAGTTCCTTAAGGCGATCGTATGCCACGACCAATGTGGGAAGGTTGCTGTTCGATTCAGGTGTCCGACAGCGACGAGCGAATCACGTTAGAGCACGGCGAGGGCGGGCTCATCGCGCGAAGATTGATCGAACAGAAAATCGCCACCCGGTTCGACAATCCGTGGCTTCGCCCGCTCGGTGATGCCGCGCAAATGCCGAGCATCGCCTCGCCTCTTGCCATGACGACTGATAGCTTCGTAGTTTCGCCGCTGTTCTTCCCAGGCGGAGACATCGGCTCATTGGCGATTCACGGTACGGTGAACGATCTGGCCGTGGCCGGGGCGCGGCCGCTCTGGCTTACCTTGTCGCTGATCATCGAAGAGGGGCTGCCCGTGCCCGTTCTTGAACAGATCTTGAGCAGCGCGGCGACCGCCGCGTCGGCAACCGGGGTCGCTATTGTTGCCGGTGATACTAAGGTCGTTCCCCGGGGTGCTGCCGACGCCCTGTTCATCACCACAGCCGGGGTGGGCCACTTCGTCGAAGCCTCATTTCCCGGGCCACCGGCCTTCGCGCCGGGCGATGAACTGATCGTCAGCGGACCGGTTGGCCGCCACGGCATCGCGGTGTTAGCCTCACGCGAGTCGATGCGTTTCGACCCGCCTCCGCAAAGCGATTCTGCTTCGTTGGTCGCACTTGTCGAATCGTTGCGCGCGGCTTCGGTTCCTGTTCGTGCCTTGCGTGATGCAACGCGTGGTGGTGTCGCGGCAGTGCTTCACGAATGGGCCACGGCCAGCGGGCACGGCGTGCGGATCGACGAAACGGCGATTCCCATCTCAGCCGATGTACGCGGTGTCTGCGAACTGTTGGGGCTCGATGCACTACACGTGGCCTGTGAAGGAACACTCGTGGCTGCCGTAGAACAAGGCGCGGCGGAAACCGCCGTCAAGGCAATGCGGGCCGTGTCCGAGGGCACGCACGCCGCGAGAATCGGAGCGATCTGCCCGCGTGGCACCACCCCTGTCGTCGTGCGTCGGGCGTTGGGTGCCGATCAACCTCTCGACGCACCGCTGGGTGCACCGATGCCGCGGATTTGCTGACATCCTTAGCCCAACTTCCACAGTTGTGGCGTTAACAGGCTTGTTTTTTGGGGTTTGTCCCTGAAAGTCTTCACTACATTTGGTTCA
>CAZNXE010000096.1:0-17666 GCA_964576465.1 uncultured Planctomycetaceae bacterium | reverse complement strand
CACTTTTCAAAGCAAACACCACCATCGCTATTGCCCAACCCGTGAACGGTTACGGGAAAACCGGCCAAACGCTTGACGTATATTGTATACGTTTCAATAATGGGTATTGTATACATCGACGGTTCGCCATGTGGGTTGAGTCCATGGGACCGCCGTGCCGGCGATTTTGGGGTCGTCAAGCAGTTGACATGGTTGCTTGACAAGAGAGATCTCCTGCTTCCTAGATCAATCGAATGACCTTCAAGTAGAGGAGACAGCGCTTTGTCAGCAACAGAATCATTAGTCCGTTCGCTACCTGAGCAAATCGCGGATCGATTACGAGGCGACCTGATGTGTGGGCGAATAGCCCCTGGAATACGGCTACAAGAAAACGAGTTGGTCGATCGTTTTGGTGTCAGCCGGACACCCATTCGGACTGCCCTGGTGCAACTCACGCAAGAGGGGCTATTTGAATTGCAGAGAAATGCGGGCGTTCGAGTCACAAGTCAACCGCCAAATGAAGTTTGCGATCTGGTGATCCCCATTCGCTGTACCATCGAAGTTTTTGCGTTGCGTTCTTTCTTTGATGAGATAAATGAAGACGATCTGAAGCGATGGGATGATATTCTTGACAAGCTAAAAAAAGCTTGTGCTGAGAAGGACTACCCAGCAATCGCCGAGCATGACCTTTCTTTTCATCGGTCAATTATTCAGAGGTCTGGCTACCCCGACCTGGAAGCAATCTGGTCTACGATTTTTGTTCGCATCCGCCATCATTTCCTCGAAGCGCAGAAACAATACAAGGATCCGATGAACATCTATCATGAACATGCAGCGATCGTTCATGTTTTTCGCGCAGGCGATGTCGACGCAGCCGCCAAAGCATTGGCAAACAATGTCGAATAAGAGTCTATCGTTGCTGCGATAGCCCACCGCAATCGGAGAATCGGCGTGGCAAGCGGCTTGATCAAACCTCAAGGGTTGCTATCGGTTTCTTCTTCATCGATTTCGATGGCGTCGCCCAACAGGTCTTGGTCGAAGTCGTAGAAGAACCAGTCCAGGTCGCCGATCAGGGTGTCCACATCGCCGTCGTCAAGGATCGTCACACCTGGATCCAGGATTGTGCTGCCGTTCACACCGGTGAAAGTAGTGCCCAGAATGTTCGTCACCCGTTCGGCAAACGGTCGGGCCGACTTCCATTCGTCGCTGATTGCAATCACTGCCTGCGCTATACTGCCGGTGAAGTTGAGGCGGTCGCTGACCAGTAGGTCTTCGCCACCGCCACCGTCTAGAGTATCGGCACCGATGTTGCCGAATAGGGTGTCGCGGCCCGCCCCGCCGAAGAGTTGGTCGTCGCCATCGATTCCTTGGGTTCCGCCCAAGATCAGATCATTGCCGGCATCGCCGAACAACTGATCGCCCAGGAAACCGCCGACGATCGTGTCGTCGCCATCGCCACCATGGATTTCAACCACGTTGCCGCTGGCCAGTTGGGCGACCAACACATCAATGAAATCGTAGCCGTGCAAGATGATCTTGCCCGTAACGCCCGAACCGATGAAGTCGAGCCGATTGACGGGCACGGAGTTTTCAATCTGCACGAAGAGCGATAGCCCGGAGCCCGAACCAAAGGCGAACACCGCATCGAACCCCGACGTGCCTCCAAAAATAAGATCGATGTTGCCGAATCCGTCATCGCGGAGCACATGAGGGCTGACCGTGATTGCCGTCTGGCTGAAGGCGCCGGTGGCGGCGTCTTTGTCGGTAGCGCGAACCTGAATGTTGCCCGCCGCCACGGTCGCAAACGTGCGCTGCACCGTACTGCCACTAGCCACATTGGCAACGGTCTCGTCGACGGTGCCGTTGCCGTCCCAGTCTATTTCGAAGGTGAACAACCCGGCTTGATCGATCGGTGAAGGATCGGTCGCCGTAAGGGTGTAGGTGACCGTCTCGCCACGATAGATATCGGTTGTTCCGGTGATCGAGGCCAATGGTGCCACATTACTTACGGAAATTGTTGCTGTGTCGGTGGACGTGCCACCGGGACCCGTTACGCGCAGGCCGACAATTTGCACGCCGTTGTCAGTGGCCACGAAGTTCGCGCCAAGACCCACGGCATCGTCGAATTGCCCGTCGTTGTCCAAATCCCACTCGTACAACGTTATCGAGCCAGTGCTTCCGGACGCGGTCAGGGAAAGGTTGTTTCCTTCGACCGTTACGTAAGGACCGCCGGCATCCGCGACCGGTGGGGGGTCAACTCCCGTAATGGTAATCGGATGGGTCTGTAGCGTAGAACCGCCATCTTTGTCGGTGATATTGACCGAGACGACGCTCAAATACTACGTTGACCGCGACGCGGACGACATTGCCAACGAACTGTATTCAGTTGACCTTCAGTCGCTATCTACTTGGCACGAGTTGCAGCGAATAGGTGGCGTTTTGGGTGGCGGTGAGAATATTTCACTCGAGAACCGTGATTCGAGGAATCACGCAAACTGCCACGTGGCAAAGAGATAAGAAGCGGAGGGCAAGGGACTCGAACCCTCAACCCCTTGCGGGGCACCTGATTTCGAGTCAGGCCGCTAGCCAATTCGCATACCCTCCGGGGAATTACACCTAATCTACTTTTTGCGGGCTTCTCTGACAAGCGAAGTCATTCGTGTCCCTTGAGCGTGTTGTTTGGATTGATGGCAAACCTACGTCGAGGTCACTTGGGCAGTTATTTCAACTCCAATGCACTCGCAATCAAAGCCTATTCAGACCATCTGGACTTCCAAGACGGAATTCGCCGGTGTCGTTTTTCATCTCGGGGATACGTATGGCCTGGCCTTGAATTGGTTCTGAATGGCCCTGCTTCACGAATGGCCTTCATTCCGAAGCCGCCGGCTAGCCTTGAGAAACACTGTTGACGGACCACGTACTAACATGTAACCTATTGGTTACCTATGAAACCTGAGACGATGGATCATGTTTTTCAGGCTTTGGCCAATCAGAGCCGCCGCAAGATGCTTGACCTTGTCAGAGGCATGGCGGGTTGCAGCGTGAACGACGTCTGTAAGTACTTCGACATCAGCCGCATTGCGGTGATGAAACACTTGCGGGTGCTTGAGGAAGCCGGGTTGATCATCTCTCAAAAATCGGGGCGGACGCGCGAGCTGTATTTCAACGCGGCACCCATCCAGATGATCTACGACCGTTGGACGACTGAGTACAGCGCGTTTTGGGCGAGTCACGTCACCGATATCAAATTCAAAGCCGAAGCGAAGAAACGAAGCCATGCCAGAGACCACTAAGATCGTCCACCGCATCACGATCAATGCGTCGATCCAAGACGTCTGGGACACGCTGACAAAAGAGGGCGAAGTGCTGCCGTTCTTCTTCAACTCAGTGCTACACACAACCACACTCGCCCCGGGTGCTCCGATGCGGATGCGGATGCGGATGCGATCGCCCGACGGCAAATTCCCGGCGTGGTGGGCGAAGTTCTGGAAATCGATCCACCGCATCGCTACGTCACCACATTCAAGTTCACCAACTTCGACGATCCACCCTGCAAAGTAACGCACGAGCTAAAAGAGACCGATGCGGGGGTGGTGTACACGCTAACTTCTGAGTCAATCCCAACGGGAACAAAGACCGAAAAGCAGATGCGTCAAGGAGGCGACTTCATTACCAAGACACTGAAGGGAATGGTCGAACAGGGTAAGCCCCCGCTGATGTCACGATTGATCTTAACCATGATCTCCCTGTTTGCATGGACAACGCCCAAGCGATGCTTGAGTGAGCATTGGCCACTGGACAAGAAAATCGAGTAGGCAAGGTGGAAAGCAATGGCTCAGTCACCGGTAGAAATGGCCGCTGCCCTGTTTGCGATCTTCTCCATTGGCTGAAACTGGCCCACCAGGAATCAGTGCCGGCTGGACTTTCCAGTTCAAACGTGGGCCGTCTCGCGATATAGTGATGGTCTCTCATGATGTCGACCGTCACCCGCGCACTAGGGAACAGCTTCATGGCCACCACATTCAAACAACTCACCGACTTTCTCGTTGCCATGGGAGCCGACAAGGTTGAGCATACCGAAACGATTTACCTGGCTCATGCGATTGGTGTTCATAACGATCTGCGCTCGTGGGGCTGCGATGAGGATGTCTGCCGCGGCGGCATGTTTCACTCGATCTACGGAACCGAGCTGTTTCAGCGTTTCACCTTGCCGCTGGAACAGCGACCTGACGTTCGCGAGTTGATTGGCGATCGGGCCGAACGATTGGCCTATTGGAACTGCGCGATGGATCGCGAGACGTTCGACGCCGCTGTCTCTCGGGCGGGGCCTCCGTTTCAAATTCGCGATCGACTGACTGGTGAGCAGATCGAGTTATCCGAAAGTGATTTCAACGACCTTGTGACGATCCACCTTTGCGATTGGCTCGAACAGGTCGAACGAAGCAAGATGTGGGACTACCGCGTGAATGCCTACCGCGTGATGGCTGATTATCTGGGCGGCGTCGCCTTGGAAAACCATCAGCAAGTGTTCGGCACCAGAGGCACCGCCCCGTGTGAAGCGAACGGTTGATGTCTAGAATCTCGGCCATCCCGCTGCACTGCTGGGCAAGCCAGCAGTGGCACCCAACGTTGGATAGTTCTCGACCAAGAGAGAGTTGGACCCGCCGCACTATGGGCATGTACTCACCTTCTCAATTGCCGAATTGATTCCCATGTCGAATTCGCGATCTTTGGATACAGACTTTGACGTCGATCGAATTGCGCGAGACACCTTTGTCGCGGATGTGCTGTATCACGAGACGATCGATTCGACGAACGATGCCGCGCTGGAACTTTGTCGGGGTGAAGTTGTACGGAGTCCGTTCCTGGTACTCACCTCCCGACAAACCTCGGGTCGCGGTCGCGGAAAGAATGCGTGGTGGTCGGCAGACGGTTCGCTCACCTTTTCGTTGGTCATCAATGCCGAGAACTTCCGTCTCCCGCAAGAGCTGTGGCCGAAAACCTCGCTAACAACCGGTTTGTCGGTTTGCTTGGCGATTGAATCGCTGTTGGACGAAACCGATGTGGTGTTGAAATGGCCGAACGATGTTCTGCTGCATGGTCGTAAGGTCAGTGGCGTCTTGATCGAAGTCGGACCACGCTCCTCTGGCATGCTGGTGATGGGGATCGGCGTGAACGTGAACAACGCGTTCACCGACGCGCCGAGTGAGTTGAAATCGAAAGCGACTTCGCTGCTCGACACCTCGGGCAGAAAATTCGACCGTACAGACGTGCTTGTCGAAGTGCTCAAACAAATCGAGCGTCAACTGTCACGGCTTGTCGCGCGCGACCCGGACCTGGCAGCCGATTGGCAACAGCGCTGCGCGTTGCAAGGGCGAATCGTGGAAGTCGACACGGGAACGCGACGTACCACGGGAACCTGTCAGGGGATTGATCAGGATGGGGCACTTGTCTTGTTGACCGAAAACGGACCGGTGCAAGTCTTCGGTGGCACGGTCGTCGGCTTCTGGTAGTGGTGTGTTTCGAGGAACGGTCCGCGACCATTGCTCGCGCTACTCCGTTGAACGCTGAAGTTCGAGCACCCAATCGGGCGTTGCGCGGAGATAGGCTTCAACGTGTTCGCGACGGGTGAAGTAGTAATAGGCGTTGAAGCCTTGAAAGAGCACACTGATCACGATGACCGATCCGTAGACGGCAATCACAATTCCTTTGAACAGATGATCAAACTCTTCCATCGACCCCAGCGCCGAGGCAAGTTCGGGGTTTGCCTGTAGCTCGCTTGCGAAGGGGCCGGCTCCGGTAAGATTGGAAAACAACATCCACACGCAATACAAGACGATCAAGGAGATCAGGCCGATTTGATTCCAGCCAAGCAAAGCCGTAGCGGCTGGGTCGAACCGCAGTAGTCCCCGGCGTCCACGAAACTCGTTCGCCGCGATGATTGCCAACCCCAGGGTAACGAGAAACCCCGAGATGCTGAACAAAGCGAACGGGACAGAAAGAGCGGCCACGATCCCGATCGACCATCCGTTGAACGCGGCGACGCCGGCAGCCCGGCGAACCTTCTTCGCCCGGGAGTTGGCAAGCGCCAGTTCTTGATGGTGCTCTCGAGAGAGCGGACCTGCGGAGAGTTCTTCCATGGTGGCGACACTCATGCCTGGCAATTCCGTGCGGATTGCGATCCGCGTCAAGGTATTCTACGCGCAATCGCTACAAGAATTGCGGCTAGAAAAATGTACCTCGCCAGCGCGTTCGAGCAACCGTGAAAATCGCCGCCGGAGGATACGGACTTTCTATAAAATAGGCCATCATTCGATTACCCTAACCACTTACATAGCAGGCGATTGAAGAATCGCCACCTAGATCGGGCGCGACTTGAAAGCAAGGATTGCCCCACCGCCACGCGCAGCTCTCAGTCGCCGCTTGGCTGGGTCGACCAGGGTTGAATTGCTCGTAATGTTTCAATGTCGATCGCCCCTGCGTCGAGTTGGCCGACTGCGGCATCGGCGATCCGCCACTGAAGTTGCGATCGTCCCAGTGGTTGCGACTCAACAAAGATGCAGCGTAGCTCTCCCTCCTCGAAACCGCACTGCTGCTGGACCGCCTCCAAGAGCCGTTCGTTGTGAAGATGGCCATCGCCGAAGTTCCAACCGAGGACCATCCCTGCGACGAGTTCGCCGTCGACCCATTCGTAGTCTTCAAAACGATCGACCGCCTTGGGCACGAGAAACGGAAGCGTACGTCCATGCAGATGCATAAGTCGGAAGCCGATCACTTTTCCGACCAGCCCGACTGCTTGTCGGCGATCATAGAAACGGTCCAATTGGTCGTAGACCCAGGCAGAGCTTTTCTTCAGCACGTCAAGTTTCTTATGAGCATCGCCTCGAAAGAACCAAATACTAAAGGCCCAATTGCCGGCGTAGTATCGCATCGCCGGCAGAAACGAAATTCGTGCCGGAAACAAATTCCCAAGCAGCGGGACGGCGATCAGCATCGCGACCAAAAAGGCCGCCAGCGGCGCGGGGCCAATATCAAGCAGGCGAACGTCCGCATGTTTCCAGAACAAGAAGAAACCGCCATAGACCATCATGAAGTTCCACTCAAGCGGAACCGCCATCGGAACATTGCTCGTGATAAACACATGCAGCATGAGCATCAAGATGAGCCCCACGATCGTAACCCAGCCGCCGCTTCCCGAGAGCAGAACGATCGGCACGGAGAACTCCAATGCCGTACCGACGTGCGTCATCAATATCGCCAAACGTGAAGGGCGCAGGTCGTCGGGATAGCTGCGATACATTCGTTTGCGGAGCCACTCGAATCGGGTCAGCGGAGCGTTGCTCGTCATCACGCACACCACGCAGGGGAAGTGATGATTGAGCTTTGATACACCGGCCCAAAACCACAGGGCTGCCTGAACGGCCTTCGCCCCAGCGATCCAATCCGTGGCAAACGTGAAGCACACGATCACAACCCAATAGTGCTCGGCGCGGGCCGCGAGAAACAGGGTTTTGTCGGCAATGCCCAGCAGCGGAACCAGGATCGCAAGCGGCAGCAAAAGATCAAAACCGATCGTCGGAGCCAGCAGCGTTCGCAGTAGGCTAATCAACAGTGCCAGATACAGGGCAACGTCGAACCAACTACGCCGGATGCCGCCAAGCAACGGAAGTCTTGGGAACAGCGGCAGCTTCGTGGTTCCGGGTCGTAGGAAGTACAGTACGCCACCGATTGGTGGAACATAACGCCCGGTGAGCGGCCCACTCCCACAGCCTAGACCAAGCACTTCAAATAGCATGCTCCACAAGATGGCCTTCTGAAACGCGATCGGTTCGAGCCACCAGGAGCCGATCGCCGCGACCGAATCGATGCCAGCGGAGAACCGACAGAAGAACACCCACGTGCCGATATAGAAGACAATCTTCACGGCATAGAACAGCAAGCCCGCCAGCGGAGCCCCGTAGCCTTGCAACGCCCACGACTCGCACACCATGCGGGCTTTTTCAGGAAACGGTTTCTTGGCCCATTCGAGCGGATCGTACGGGGGTGCAATCGGGTCAAGGAGTCCCATCGATCCTCACAGTGCTAAGACAGTTGTCACAATCCATCGACCGTTCAACCTACCGCTCGCTGAACGCACTTGAGTAGGTGGGCAAACACGGGGCAGCATCATACCATCGGATCTGTTGGGCGTGGATCGAAAATGGACGCACTGCGACAAAGTGGCCTATGTGTCGGGCTTGCATTCCGACCATTGCATTGATTCGGCAGCGCGGCTTCTAAATTGCCGCTTGCATTCCGCCGCGAACGGCACCGGCTCGGGTGTCGCCAAAGTTGTCCTCGAATCGCGGATCGAGTGGGCGGCTATTGGGAACGGATAGCCAGATGCGAAGGATATGACGGCGCTTACTTTTCTCGTCGTGGTCCACGAATTCGTCACGTCGGTGCAGCGTGACCCAATTGTTTAGCAGCAGCATATCACCGCGCTCGAGCCTGAGATCGATATGAAGCTCGGGATCAGCGGCAATGTCTTCAAGGAGATCAAGGGCTTCACGTTGTATAGGCGTCATCTCAGGCAGTTCGGGCATGTCGTACGCGCGGTCGATGAGCACGCGAAGATAGCTGGCTGCGAAGTGTCCCTCGCGGAACGAGAAGATTGGTTGTTGGCACCAAGGTCGCGCGTTGCCGGTGTCGACATTGTGACGACGCGAATAGTACGGCCGCATCAACACCTCAACGAGGTCCGCTCGGCGGGCAAGCATCTCGTTGTAGATCGTCATTGAGCTGACAATCTGGTTTCCGCCGCCTGATTTCGCAGGCTGAAGGCACAAAAACGCGATCACATCGCAGCGGTCGGTGTGAAAGCTGAGCCGCTTCTTGGTGTTGGGGCCCCTCGCTTTGGGATGTCCGACTTGATAGCCCTCGTCGCGGACACTAAAGACTTTCTCCCCCGTGGCGCTCTGCGAGACCGGTGTGCCAATTTGACCCGCGATGGCCGAGAATGCGCGGCGCGCTTCGTGCTCACTCAATGCATCGATCGGCAGACCTTTGATTAAGCACACACCTGATCCGTGTTCCAAGTCGTGCTGTACTTGCTTCAACGTGGGGGAGAGCATGGGTAACGGGGTGGCGTGCCGTGAGTCGTCAACGCTTCGCTCGCTGGAACGCGGACCATCCTTCATTGCAATGATCTCCGCCACCTCCTGGGGTGTTAATTCGCGACACCAGTCCGGACGACGAAACAGTTCACTGCCCCGCCAGGCGGACGGATGATCAATGGGCTGGGGCATGGTCAATGGTGTCGTGTCTTGATGGAAATTTGTCGAACGAACGGGACGTTGGGGAGTGGAAGATGGCGGAGTACCCGAGAGAATCTACGGCATTTCAAGATACGCCTTGGCGTAGCGTCGTCCGAGTTCGCGGTAGGATTGCGAGTCGAAATGGACTTCATCCCCCTTGTGGCTCAAGCCATCGGAGCGAACAAAGGCGCAGTGTGGGACGGTTTCTCCTAAGCGTCGATGGGCGGTGTCGACAAGTTTTCTTGCGTCGGTCCAGGGTCGTTCGGCGAACTGCCCCATTTGCCCGGCAATGAAGGGAACGTTTGGCGCGACGAGCGTCTTGCGAAATCGGGCAATCAATTGATGCAACTTTCGTTCGTATAATGCTGCCGCATCGGGCTGCGCGTCGGACTCACCTTGGTGCCACAAGATCGCCTTGAGATCACCTGATTCAATCGCTTGCTTCGCCCGGCGTATCGCGTCGTCGTAGGGATGACTTTCTGTCGCCGCGTAATATCTGCCCGGTTCCCAACTTGCAATCGGCGAGCCCCCCACGGCGCACGGAATGAGCCCTACGGTGATTTCCGGATTGGCCTCCGCAACTTCCATCGCAAATGTACGGCCAAGCCCCACACCGACCACATCTGGCTTATCGAAGTGCAACGGGTCGACGGCAGCAACCCAGCGTCCATCTTGCGTGAACATCAGCACGCGTGGATGCGGCGTTTGGTCTTGCTCTTCGACTTTGCCACGTCCCGCCATGTTCGATTGCCCCACCAGCAAGAACAGATGGAACTGCTCCTTCCGCGGGAGGTCGACCGTAGCGGGTTCTCCGCCGGCAGCGGGCAAGATTGGAACGATGATGAACAGTGCCCCCGCAATGAGATGTCGCATTTTTGATGATTCCTGATTGGGTGAGCCGATGCTGGGTGTACTCCAAAGATACCGTTGTCCGCAGGAGAAGGAAGGTCGTTCGTGTTGGATGGGATAACGTCGATCGCTTGATAGCATTCTGAATGTCGAATATCGAGAAGGCGCAACCCACTCCCTCTCCCAACATCTTAAACGGTTCGATCAAACTTGCTTGTCACAGTGCTCCGCTCAGCGGATACTGTGGCTACGGTTCAACTCTCTTGACTTCCGCGTCGCATCGGCAAATTAAGGAACAAAACCATGTCGCGACTGACGTTCGTGGTCCTCGTATTGTTGCTCTCGACTCCACTCATCGCGGAGGAACTTCCCGTCGCGACACCCCAAGACGTCGGGCTCTCTGGCGAAGTCTTGGACCATGTTGATTCAGCGATGCAATCTTACATCGACGATGGGAAACTGTCGGGCATCACCACCATGGTCGCCCGGCATGGCAAGATCGTTCACTTCAAATCGTTCGGCAAGCAGGATATCGCCGCAAACAAACCGATGAAGTCGGACACAATTGTCCGCATCTACTCCATGTCCAAGCCGGTGACCAGTGTTGCGATCATGATGCTCTACGAAGAAGGTCGCTTTGAACTCGACGACCCCGTGTCCAAGCACTTGCCGGCATTCAAGGGTGTCAAAGTCGTCAGCGATCCCTCTGACCTCGACAAACCGCTGATCGATCCTCAGCGGCAGATGACGGTTCGCGACCTGCTGCAACACACCTCGGGTTTGACGTACGGCCTGTTCGGAAACACTGCGGTCGACCGCAGATACCGTGAGCTCGACATGTTGAGTCGTGATGCAACGCTCGAACAATTCGTCGACAAACTGGGGTCGGTACCACTATTGTTCGAGCCCGGCGGTCGATGGAATTACAGTGTATCGGTCGATGTGTTGGGGCGACTGGTCGAGGTTCTCTCGGGCGTTCCGCTTGATGAGTTCTTTGCCCACCGCATCTTCAAGCCGCTGGACATGAAGGACACCGCCTTTTTCGTCCCTGACGAGAAGCTGGACCGTTTCGCGGCGAACTACGCAACGGTCGGCGACCGTCTGAACTTGATCGACTCGCCGGAAACGAGTCCCTATCGATACTCGCCGAAGTTTTTCTCCGGTGGCGGAGGGCTGGTATCGACTGCCCGCGACTACATGCGGTTTTGTCAGATGTTGCTCTCCGGGGGCCAACTCGGTGACGCCCGCATCCTCAAGCCGGAGACCGTCGCACTGATGGCATCGAATCATCTCCCCGATGAGATCATGCCCATTGGCTTTGGCATCATCAAACGCTCGGGCGTCGGCTTCGGTCTTGGGTTCGCCGTGCGTGTCGAAGCCACATCGGGCGAACCACCACAGGCAGTTGGCGAGTACCGTTGGGGGGGTGCCGCGAGTACCAATTTCTGGATCGTCCCCAAACTTGATCTGATCGGCATCGCGCTGACTCAACACATGCCCTTGGCGAATAGTTACGACAACGATTTTCGGCGGATCGTTTACGAAGCTGCTGGCGCGCCGCTGGCAGAAAAATAACCGCCCGCGGCTGACGGTCGGGTACCGGAATGCGGTGAATCCGCGACATCCAGGCTACTTGGATCGTGTGGCGATGCTAGCTAGCCGCGCCGTCGTAGCAATTCTGGCGAAAAATCCCACATTGCCGTGATCGCGGTTTGCCGATAGAGACTCTATAGCGGTTTCATATGAACACCGACTTGGTGAACCGCTGGTGGGGTTCCCGGGACTCCGCGAAACGATTGCCCACGGAGGAGCGCAAACATGGCGACATCAGGCACTTGGCATCGGACAATTTCGCGACCGCTCGTCATGCTGCTAACGGTGGCCACGGCTCTCGGGGCGGTCCAGTCCGCGGAAGCCCAATATCGGTATGTGCCGTCGCGCGATTACTATCAGAACGACACCGCGGGCGGCACCTTCTTGGGCGGAGCCTTGGGAGCCATCACCGGCGCGATCATTGGCGGCAGAAGCAAACGCGGCGAGGGAGCGTTGATCGGCGCCGGGGTTGGCGCCCTTACGGGAAATATTCTCGGACGCAACAAAGACCGGGCTGATCAGCAACAGGCAGCCTACGGTGCCGCATCGGTAGCGCGAGCCAATCAAGCAGCGGCTGCCCAGGCGGTGACCAACTTCGATCTGATCCGCATGACACAGGCAGGCGTAGGAGAGGAAGTGATTATCAGCACCCTCCGCGCTCGCGGGACACGACTTGACCTGAGCCCCGAAGGCCTCATCGCGCTGAAGGAAAGCGGAGTGAGCGAACGCGTGTTAATCTCCGCACAGAATCTCATGCAAAACTACGCCGCGCGACCAACGACCATCGCAACCGGGCCGCCGCCCGTGATTGTTACGCCACGTCCCGTGTGGGCCCACGGCTACTCGCCACACTACTATTATCCTGAATACCACCATGGCCCCCGGGCTTACTATCACTTCGGGTTCTAAGCAGTCTCAGCGGCGGCTTCTGTGTACACCTTGATCTGACCCCGCTGTAGGCAATCGTGCGGAGGCGTGTTCTCGTGAATCATCCGGCTTAAAACCCGGGTGCCGAGATGGCTTCGAGGAACTTGCAGCCGATGACCTGATGGCCATCTTCCTGGGAAATCGTGTGCCGAATCTCGGCCAACAATTCGATCGTCTCAGCACCCTCGCGGGGTTCTAGCGACACAACAATGAAGTCGCCCGAAGTGAATTCGACCGGGCTCACCACGCAGATGCCCCAGAGGCAAATATTGCGACCCTGAGACTTCACAATTGGTCCTACGCGGTCGGCGTATTTATCCAATGCCTGGAGAACGACCGGTCGGGTGAAAGGAAACCGAGGGTTTCCTCGCTGGTTCTGACGATCCGAAATCGGACTCTGCTTGGCAATATCCGCGAGATCGTCGATTAAGATTGTCGAGCTATCCATAAGTGCTACCCCATTCGTTTTTGCCCATGACTCCACATTCGGGTGTGGTGAATATGTCAGTACATTCATGGATACTATAGGTTCTCGTTGACAGTTGTATTCCTCGGATCGGCCGATTCGCAGCCGTCAGGCGGGGCTGCCAGCAAGGGCCAGGCCGGGTTATCGGCGACAAACGTTACAACCCATTCCATATCCGAGCCCGAACATTTGGGGCTGCGATGTGTCGAAACCCTCGCATAGCCGGCCCGCGACGTGATAATTCGCCGGGTGCGGCCGCGCGAAATGGTTGAACAACTCGTTGCTGGAACATAGATTAGAGCGTTTGCCCGCAACCCCTGTCTTGCGGCCTTTCAACAGGCGAATACCAGGCACGGCGGGGCGAACGATTTGCCAAGCTTGTCGTGCTGAGCGACGTCCGGTGTTGCGATCTCTTTTGTCCTTACTTTTTCAATTTGTGGAGGCTTTTTACCGTGGCTACGACCCCCCGCTCGACCGAAACAACCAACCTGATGTCTGGCGCGGACATTGTCGTCGAATCGCTCGTGCGGCACGGGGTTGAGGTCGTCTTCGCGTACCCGGGCGGAACAAGCATGCCGATGCACCAGGCGCTCACGCGATACAAGGAGAAGATCCGCACGATTCTTCCCAGACACGAGCAAGGCGGGAGTTTTGCCGCTCAAGGTCTCGCGCGAAGCACGGGCAGGCCGGGTGTTTGCATGGCAACCAGTGGCCCAGGAGCCACGAACCTGGTGACGGCAATTGCCGACGCCAAGCTGGACAGCATTCCGCTGGTCGCCATCACAGGGCAAGTGCCCACACGGGTGATTGGCAGTGACGCCTTTCAAGAAACGCCGATCATCGAAGTGTGCCGCGGAATTACCAAACACCACTACTTGGTGACGGACGTCGATGATTTGCCCCGCGTCATTCGCGAGGCCTTTCATATCGCCACCACTGGCCGCCCGGGACCGGTGATCGTCGATATCCCGAAAGATATTCAGTTGTCGCAGACGACACCCGATTTCGACGCACCGATGAACCTGCCGGGCTATCGCGTGACCACGCGACATGCCCAGCCCGAACAGTTGTCGCAGGTGGTCGCCGCGATCAAGCGTGCCAAGCGACCGGTGATTTATGCCGGCGGTGGCATTATCGCCTCGGAGGCAGCCGCTGAGTTAACAGCGTTTGCCCACAAGACCGGCATCCCAGTGACCACGACCGTGATGGGTCTGGGCGGGTTTCCTGCCGATGATCCCCAGTCGCTGCATTTCCTTGGGATGCACGGCAGCGTGTACGCGAACTATGCGGTCGAAGCGAGCGATTTATTGTTGGCTTTCGGCGTGCGATTCGACGACCGAGTGACGGGCAAGCTCGCGGAGTTTGCCAAGCGAGCCAAGATCGTCCACATCGATATCGACCCGTCGGAGATCAACAAAAACAAGGCCGCCCATATCCCGATTGTCAGCGATATTAAGTATGCCTTGGCAGAACTGAATAAGATCGTCGATCCGTGTGATGACTTGGGCGAGTGGTACGACCAAATCGAGAAATGGAAACAGGCGGACCCCCTAACGTACGACAAAAACAGCCCGAGCATTCTCCCGCAACATGCGATCGATGTGTTGTGGCAAAAGACTCGCGATCTGGATCCGATCGTCGCCGTGGGCGTGGGGCAGCACCAGATGTGGGCGGCGCAGTTCTACAAGTTCCGCTCGCCGCGCACATGGCTTTCCAGCTCTGGGTTGGGGACGATGGGCTTTGGTCTCCCCGCGGCAATGGGAGCCCAGGCGGCGTTTCCAGGGCGGTTAGTCATCGATATCGACGGCGATGGCAGCTTCCAGATGAACATCCAGGAGTTGGCCACGTGCTTCTGCGAAAAACTGCCCGTGAAGGTCTTTCTGATCAACAACCAACATCTGGGGATGGTCGTTCAGTGGGAAGATCGCTTCCATGCCGGGAATCGAGCCCACACGTATCTCGGGCCGGTCGAACATCCAGAGGCGGTCGGCAAGGGCGATGGCATGGGGCCCGAACAGCGCTATCCTGACATCGTCGCCATCGCCAAAGGCTATGGAGCAGGCGGGGCGTACATACGCGAGAAAGCCGATCTTGCCGACGCGATCCAGGAAATGATCGATTTCCCCGGGGCCTATGTCTTGGATGTTGAAGTCCCGTACATGGAGCACGTGCTTCCCATGATTCCCTCTGGCATGACCCCACGGGACATCATCACCGAATAAGGCAACACCAAAGGCGTTTCGCCCGAAGAGATGGCCCGACGGGAAGAAGCCTTCATGCAGCAGAAGCAATGTCGGTTGCTTCAGCGATTCTCGTCGACTAGCTCGCGAAACTGCTGAAAGAGGTAGTGGCTGTCGTGCGGCCCGGCCGATGCTTCGGGGTGATATTGCACGCTGAAAGCCGGTGCCGACTTGTGGCGCACGCCTTCGATCGTGTTGTCGTTCAGGTTGTAGTGCGTCACTTCGAGGTCACCCGGTAAGCCATCTTCTTCGACCGCGAAGCCGTGATTTTGCGACGTGATCTCGACACGCTTCGATGCCAGGTTCATCACCGGTTGATTCGCCCCACGGTGTCCGAATTTGAGCTTGAACGTCTTCGCGCCCGAGGCAAGCGACAACAACTGGTGCCCGAGGCAAATGCCAAAAATTGGTTTCTTGCCCAACAAACCGCGAATCGTCTTGATGGCATAATCCACGGGCTCAGGGTCGCCCGGACCGTTTGAGAGGAACACGCCGTCGGGCGCGTGGGAGAGCACCTCTTCGGCACTCGACGTGCCCGGCAGTACCGTGACTTTGCAGCCGATGTCATACAAGTGCCGGGCGATGTTCCATTTCATGCCGTAGTCCAGCGCCACCACATGAGGCGCGTCAGCCGCAGGAGTCTGGTTGGCTTCGACATCCTCCGTCAAATGTGTCCATCGGCTGACTTGTTCACTCCACTCGCGAGGCTCCTCGGGAACCACTTCCTTGACCAAATCGCGACCGACCAGCCCCTCGCTTGCTTTGGCCTTTGCCACGAGGCTGGCGTCGTCCATATCCGTGGTCGAAAGAACTCCCTTCAGCGCGCCTTGCATGCGGATTCTCCGCACCAGCGCCCTGGTGTCGACCCCAGCAATGCCCACGACGCCCCACTTCTTCAAAAAGTCGTCCAGCGAACCGTCGGAGCGGAAATTGCTGTGCCGGCGGCTATTTTCTCGCACCACAAAGCCGGCCAAATGAGGATTACTGCTTTCGTGATCCTCGGCATTGACACCGTAGTTCCCAATCTCCGGATATGTCATCGTGACAATTTGCCCGCGATAGCTCGGGTCGGTCAAAATTTCCTGATACCCGGTCATCGAGGTGTTGAAGCAGACCTCGCCATCGACTTCCCCTTCGGCGCCGAAAGAGAGACCTGTCAAAACGGTTCCGTCTTCCAACGCTAACTTGGCAGGCTTTGTCATGGATTCTATTCCCGTTTTTGTTTTCTCGTGACCTTCGGTGGTACGTCCTTCAAGTGGATGGTATCCATCGCCCGATATGCTATCTACGGCTGCGGGTCTCCAAACAAAGGTTCAATGTGCCGCGTTTGGACAGCCATTTGAATCGAGGGTTCTTGCTCCGGCGAACAAGAACCCTCATTTTGCTTTTGCCGTGCTCAAAGACGAACGCGCGTTCGCAGTCGTCCGTATAGAATACCGCGACGGCGCGTTGCTGCCTAGAATGCCACGCAGGCGGTGTGCGTGGTACCAGGTTGAATTGGCAAAATCGCCAGACGCTCGGGCCGGGGTTTCCGAAATCGACAGCCCGAAACTCTCAGATACCGGAGGGACCAGACGCCATCGCCGGTTCCTGCCCGACGTTTTCTTGGCATTCCGTAGCGGTTTCCGCCGAAACCCCAGATCCGCGGCACTGCAATACCGCGATGAGGCTTACTCCGGCACGGTAGCCTCGTTTCCGCCGACCCCGCAGAATGGCCGAGAGCCGCTGCGATTCGCCGGCGAAGAGCCGCTGGAGTGCTCGATTGACCGGCTTGGAGGGAATGGCAAAGTCGGTGCCGGCTGCCCCCATGGCCGCACCCCGCCATCGGGTCCACGTGCGCACCGCACGAACCGGGAGATAGAGCCGGCTATTGAAGTGCGAGATCAGCCGCTCATCGACGGCCAGATCACGCCACAGGCGCTGCAATCGAGGCATGGTGTAGCGTCGATAGTGGCCGAAACTCACATCATGCTCGCTCCACAATCGGCGATCCGCCGGAACTGTCAGCAGGGGGTGCGCGCCAGGGCGCATGGCCGCAACAAGATCACCCAGCAAGGCGAAATCATCGTCGACATGCTCCAACACGTCATTCAGCATGACCAAGTCAGCCCCGCGTATCTCGTCAATGATATCTTTCGGGGCAAATCCACGGACAAAGCGAATCCGGGGAAATCGCTGCGAGGCCCAATGAATGGCGTCGGCCGAAGTATCGATCCCCAGGCAGTTGTACGCGCCGGAAAAGGTTCCAAGATTGCCACCCGTTCCACACCCGACGTCGATCACGGTGGCATCGGGCGACGGCGGCAGCAGTTGCTC
>CAZNXE010000095.1:0-17667 GCA_964576465.1 uncultured Planctomycetaceae bacterium | reverse complement strand
CAAGATCAGCTTCCTCAGTTGCGAAGACTTGCACCAGGGGAATCTGAACCAGTTTCTCCGCGAGCACGTTACCACGTTACGCAAAGCGGTACAGAACGCATGACCAACTCCACCACGGAAGCTTTGATTCCGCAGCGGTTGCTGTTTCACTTCGAGGTACCGTGTCTTTGGCGGCGCCAGATCTGGAGCCCTCAGGGTTGCCAACTCGAACCGAAGTATCGCATGCTCGCGCTCGGCACGCTCGAAGGCGCCCCGGAGTTCGCCGACGTTCGCATGGCTTGGAACGAAAATGGGCTCGTGTTCAATGTTCGCGTTACCGGCAAACGACGCCAGCCGTGGTGCCGCGATTCGCGACGAAGCGACAGCGACGGTTTACATGTGTGGATCGATACCCGTGACACACAAACTATCCACCGTGCATCGCGATTCTGCCATCGCTTCGTCATGTTACCCGCCGGCAGTGGCCCGAAGTACGCCCACCCGGTTGCCGCATCGGAGCCGATCAATCGCGCTCGGGAGAACCCCAGGCTGATCCCAGCAGGAATGCTACAAGTTCGCAGCGAACGCCGCGTCGACGGATACCTGCTAGAAGCATGTGTGCCCACCGAGGCACTCACCGGCTACGACCCCGACGAACACCCCCGTCTTGGGTTCACCTACCACGTGCTGGATAGCGAGCTAGGCGAGCAGACGCACAGTTGTCCCGCGAGCCTGCCCATGTCCGAGGATCCCAGCCTATGGGGATCGTTGGAATTGGTGCGATAGTTCGTTGGTCGGGGCTCAATCCGAACCCGACTCACCTTCGGCCGATTCTAATCCTTCTGCCTTGACGGCCTTCTTGTAGATCTTGTCGGCCTGGGCGACGGGGAAGGCGATGTCGTACCAGCCGATCATCATCTCATGCCATGTCTGGGGGCCCCAGCGAACTTCTTCCGTCGGGTCGGGGTTGCTTGGGTTATCCGATGAGTTGTCAAACCATGCGGTGCAATGAATCTCGGTGCCCTTGGGCAGGGCTTTCGGCTCGGCCAGGATAAAGCTGTTCTGCCAGTTGAAGTCGTATTGCGGTACGTCGAGCAGAATCTCATGCGAACCGTCGGGATAAGTTGCCTCGTAACGGAAGGCTTTTCCACGGATGTGCATGTGCGGGAACATCGACAGCAACGTCGTGTCGCGCGTGAACGTGTGCGTTGCTTCCACTTTGTGGTTGAACGCCCCCGGCGGAATGGCGAACGTGTGATTCGACGTCGCGGTTGTCGATACTTGATGGGTTATCTCCGCAGGGTCGACGAAAACCAGCCCGACGCTGCTGAGGTCTTCTTGGGGCGAACCACAAGGCGTGTAGTGCATCTGGAACACAAGCTGCGATCCGGCCGGAATCTTTTTTGCCATGCCCGGTGGGAATTCGATGGGCCGTGTTCCTGGTGCGAAACCAGCCAAGAAGCCGAAGCCGCGGATATCAGGGTCTTCGCTGCGGCTGCGGGCCTTACGCCCCGGGGGGCGAATGAAGACGATGATGTGATGTACCACCTGAGGGTTGCCCGGCATGCACTCCGCCCACGTCACCCACTTGTCTTCGGTGAATCCTGGATCGACCATGTAGTGACGATACGCCTCGACGCCCTCGGCCTTAATCGAGACAGGCTTGTCGCCGAAGTAGATCACCTGATCGGGCTCTTGTGGCATCATCCACCCTACTGGATATTCGCGTGGCTCGGGCAGATTCGCAACATCGCCTTCAGGGCACCCGTTGGCAACCCACTCGAAAATCATCTCCTGTTCTTCTGAACTCAAACGACTGTCGTTGGCGAAGACACCGTGTTTGGGGTCGGCGTGCCATGGCGGCATGCGGCTTTCGCCTACGACTTCGGCAATCATCTCACCCCAGCCGGCCACCTCATCGTAGTTGGTCATCGCGAACGGCGCGATCTGACCTTCGCGGTGACATCCGACACAACGATCTTGAAAAATCCGGGCGACTTGATTCGAGTAGGTAACTTCCGAGTCGTCGTTCACCTCACGAACGCGACCGATCAAACAACCCCGGGCTTCGGTCACGGCGACGCTGACTTCCTTGCCGGCGAGTAGTTCTTCCAAGGCAACGGCCAAATCGCGCCGCTCGAGTTTGGGTGCCGCGTAGCCCACGCCGGTGCCGAAACTATATTGCTTGTCGATTCGACCGTGATAGCGAATCCCCCGATCGGCATCGAGGACAAAAATCTGCGGAGTTCGCGTGGCGCCGAATTGGTCGGCCACATGGTTGCCGACATCTTTCAAGAACGGAAATTCCATGTTGTGGATGCGAGCATGGTTGGCCATTTCGGTGATCGAATCCTGCCGATTCGAGTTGATGCCGATGAAGGCGACGCCCTGCGAGGCGAACTCCTCGTTAAGTTGCTGCATGCGAGGGCCGTACAGTTTGGCCAAAGGGCACTCAGTACCAAGAAAAGCCACCACGACCAGTTTGCTGTCAGCATAGTCGGAGAGCCGGTGCGTCTCGCCGCGGAAGTCCTTAAGTTCAAATCCGTCGATCTTGCGACCGATCAGCGACTCCAATTCGGCAGCGGAAGTGGAGTGGGACATCGCCATGACCAACGAAGTGACCATGGTCGCTGCAAGCAGAATCCGCATCGTTTAACACCTTTCAATTTCTCGCCGCCAGCGCGGCCTTTGTGATCTCGCTATCCCAACAGCCTCGAGGACTCCACGAGCGCCCGTCGGGTACTGATTCGTACTCGTCTCGATGGCCCTAAGTTTCAGTCTCAACAAGCGCTTATATCAGCCGAGCGGTTCGCAATGCAAGCAAAATGGCCGCCGCGACCACCCGATTCGGGGGACACAGCCAGACTGCTCAACACTTTGCATCGAACCACTCCCCAAATAGGGGCGATTCGCTGATGTTACTGCCTTGCTTGTGGTTCACGAACATGCCCGAGAAGCCACTGCCGGAATAAATAAATTTGAGACGGGCGAAACGTAGCGTCAACAAGAGTAGTATAAGCAAACGAAAATACGGAGCTACATGAATCGCGGGATCGCCTCCTGGTTGCGTCCCGATGCTTCGCCAATAGGCCGATACCCCGGACACCCATGGGAGAACGTGATGAAGGAACAATCCGCCGGCATAGGGATTCTGCTTGCGCTCGGTCTTTTTCTTTGTTCGCCGACACATCCGGTTGTTTCGGCTGAAGTCGACGCGAGAGCCTCACAGGATGTGCCGCGATTTATGACTGGCCGCTTGCCCGTGGAGGGTGCCGCGGTGGCACCGCCGGAACATTGGTCGGCGACAGAAAACGTCTCCTGGAAGACCGATCTCCCCGGCATGGGCTGGTCATCGCCCGTGGTATGGGGCAACCGAGTTTATGTCACCACGTGTGTCAATACGGGCGAAGAGCGTGCTCCGCGGAAAGGTCTCTACCTGGAAGACCTTGATGCGAATAAATACGAAAAGACCAAGGACCAACATCTGTGGAAAGTTTACTGCCTTGATCTACGCTCGGGCGACATCGTGTGGGAACAACTCGCTCACGAGGTAATTCCTCCCAAGCCGCACCACATCAAGAACACGCTAGCCTCGGAAACGGCTGCGACCGACGGTCAACGGGTTTACGCCCGTTTCGGCAACGTGGGCTTGTTTTGTTACGACATGGATGGAAATCTGTTGTGGAAACATCTCGAAAAACCTCGCGATACGCACTACGGCTGGGGAACATCGCAATCGCCGATCGTCTTCGAGGGCCGTGTCTACTTGGTGAACGACAATGAAGAAGAGTCGTTTCTCTTGGCGCTCGATGCGCAAACGGGCGCGGAAATTTGGCGCGTCGAGCGAGACGAAAAAACGAACTACTCCACACCGTACATTTGGCAAAACGAACTGCGAACCGAATTGGTCATCTCCGCAATTGCTTGGGCACGTTCGTATGATCTTGATGGCAAGTTGCTATGGCAGCTCAAGGGTAAGTCGATTCTTGCGATCCCCACGCCGCAAGATCATAACGGAATGTTGCAGCTCACTTCCGGCCACGTTGTGTGGGGCGAGAACCCGATGTATGCCATTCGACCGGGAGCCTCCGGCGATATCTCGCTGGCCGAAGGTGAAACCTCAAGTGAGTTCATCGCCTGGCATCAGCCCGACGCCGGACCCTATCATCCCACGCCGTTGATCGTGAACGACCAAATGTACGTTCTGCTCGATCGTGGATTCATGACATCGTACGACCCGAACTCGGGCGCGGAGATTTATAGCAAACACCGCATTCCCAAGGGTCGCGCCTTCACTTGTTCGCCATGGAGCTACGGCGACAAGCTGTTCTGCATTAACGAAGATGGCGTCACGTTCGCTATCAAACTCGGTGCGGAGTTTGAATTCCTGCACAGCAATGCATTGCAAGAAGACGACATGTGCATGGCCACGCCGGTGATCGTGGGCGATCGACTTCTGATCCGTTCGGCGGCCCGAATGTACTGCATACGCAAGGCAACGCAGGCTGCCGATTAGCGACCGCATTGAGAAGCCCATGCCCTGCGGCTGTTGGTTCAAACGTCTTGCAATCCGTTACGGGTTTCCCGGCGTCAGTTCTGGCAGTGTAATTCCTGGTAGCACGGCTTCGGGAATGTCGATCGAGGGGCGATAAGGTCCGTCCTCTGGATCGGTCGAGGGAAGCCGTCTTGGGTAATCGTCGAGATCGAAGAAGTTCTCCGCTGGCTCGTCTCCGTCGGGATAGCGATTGATGTTATCGCCCGGGTGAATAGCGCGAGGGTAGAGCCGGCAACGGTTCGGGAACATCCACAACGGGCCGAGCGTGCAAAAGCGATCCTCGTAGAAGAACACGCCGTGCGTTTCCAGAATCGTACCCGTCTGGCGTTCGAGGTTGGCCAATTCGGAGTTGAATTGTGCCAACGACTGAGCCTCCTGGCTGACCGAGTTGCCCCATTCGCCAATTGCCTGCAAGACGTTTAGGAAAAGCACTTCTCTCCCCGTTCGATAGGCCGCGAACTGCTGTTCAAGATTGTCCCGATTGGCCTCACGTGCCTCACGAAATGCCCCATACTGCAGATAGAACTGGTCGAGGTTTCTGAAGTTTGAAGCCAAGATGTGCCGCATCGCATGAACGCCCTGATTCAAGACTGCCCGATCGCGGGCAACCAGTAGTTGTGCTGAACGCAGCGCGGCGCGTTCTTGACGGAGGAGCAGCGGCACAGAAAAGTTCACGCCTAGCATCCAGTCGGTTGCTTCATTGCCCGTGGTGCCGATACGCGTTTGGTTTGGCATTCGGCCTTCCAGTCCGTTCCAGCGGTAGAGCGCCACCAGATCGAGATTCGGTTGCATTTGATTGTCGGCCAACAGGAGTCGCTGCTGGTCGGCTTCCAGAACGAGTTTTAACTCGATGAGATCGGGCCGCCGCACTTCGGCAATTTGGTTGATCAGATTCCAATCGAACGCGATCCGCTCACGCGTCGGGGGCGTGGTGGGAACGAATTTGAAAGGGGCGGTGGGTGGCATGCCCAAGATGTTTTGCAGCGCCGCTTCGCGCGTTAGAAGATTGGCCTGGGCAGCGATCAGGTTCGCACGAAATCCGGCCAACGCGGCGTTTGCCTGAGCCACGTCGCGGACTTCGGTGAAACCGACCGTTTTCCGAGCTTGGGACAGCTCGTAGGAGAACTTGGCCTGCCGCACCTGAATCTCGCGTGCCCAAACGTCCGTGCGGGCGAAGACCACTGCCCAGTAGGCTTCGATCACACCACGGACCAACTCCTGAACGCTATCGCGAAACTGAAAGAACGAACGCTCGGTATCGATGCGGGCCAACACAATCGGCACGCGATTGGCCAGCACGCCGCGGCCGCGGAGAATCGGCTGGGTATAACTCAGTTCGGTGTTGTACCGGTTCTGGGGGTTTAGCGGAAAGATGCCTCGTGCGAATCGAGAGGCATCGTTGTTAAAGCCAAGCCCCGCCCTGCCGCCGGAGAGATTCAACTGCGACACATCGAGCGAGAAGTTGTGATTCTCGGTCTTGCTGGCCCCCAGCAGCGCGCGATTCGGATCGAGCGGGTCGATGATCGCGAAGGGAATTTCAGTCTGCGACCACGTGTTCCGCGCGTCGACTGTCGGGTCGAACGCCGCACGCTGTTGGTCGACCGCCGTGTTAGCAATCGCCGGATCGTAAACGGTCCGCCCGCTCGACACGGCCACCGTGCCAGCCAATACACGAACCACTTCGGAGTCGCCCAGTGCGATACGAATCGCCTCGTCGAGCGAAAGCGGCTGCCAAGCATCTTCGGGCAGTTGCCCCCCCACGGTCGGCGGAGGTGGTGTCGGAGGCACATAAACCGAAGGCAAGCTTCTTGGGTCGCGATAACGAATCCGCACTTGCTCCTGTTTTATCAACGGGAAGATGCCCGCATCGTATTCCGCCGCGAATAGAGGCGCAGCGCAGCATGCTAGCAACACGAACCCGACGTGGAAAAGCCGCCAGGAGCGTGCGATGGATCCCCCGAATCGGGGCGTTGCGGGGGGCGTCGTGCAGGGTCGACTTGTACTGGTCTTATCACGATGCATACGTATTAGTGTTCGACCGGATGTAACGCATGATCGACATCTAAGGCGCCCAGCGTCGCGATCGTTGTAACCGGACCGCCTACGAACCGCGGCTGGCCCAATAACGTCGAAAACTGCTGCACACCGCAGGCAGCGCCCGTCATGCCACCGGAGTGCTAGCAATGCCTGCCGCCGCGAGTCACTCGTCTTGGGGCGCGTGGAGAATTGCGATCGCCTCGGCGAAGTCGGTCGTATCGCAGACCAATTCGCCGTCGCGCAGGACGAGCGTGCGATGCGCGTTGCGGGCAATGTCTTGGTCATGGGTTACGAGAATGACCGTCAGCCCTTTCTCTTCGTTCAGATGCTGAAACAGCTCGATCATCTCGCGGCTGGTTTTCGAATCGAGATTTCCCGTCGGTTCGTCGGCCATTAAAATCGACGGTTCGTTGACTAGCGCACGGGCAATGGCGACCCGTTGCTGCTGCCCGCCGGAAAGTTGACTCGAGTGATGATCGAGCCGATCGCCCAAGCCGAGTTGTTCGAGCATACTGATCGCCCGGTGTCGCCGGTCGCGGGCAGAGATGCCTGGCGTGTAGAGCAGCGGCAGTTCAACGTTCTCGACCGCCGGAGTGCGTGGGAGCAGGTTAAAGTTCTGAAAGACGAACCCAATTCGTTTGTTGCGAATCACGGCCCTTTCGTTCCGCGACATCGTGGCAATTTCTTCACCGTCCAGCAGATAGCTGCCAGAGGTCGGCCGGTCGAGACAACCCAGGGTGTTCATCAGAGTCGACTTTCCCGACCCCGACGCCCCGATCAACGCCACGTACTCCCCCTGCTCGACCGACAAGTCAACCTGCCGCAGCGCGGCCACCTTGACCTCGCCCAGATCATAAGTCTTTGTGATTTCGCGAAGCTCGATGAGTGCCATAACTGCAATTCGGCGGGTTGCCCAGCAGTGGCGGCTGGGTCGCAAAGCGACAAAATGTCTCAGTTTAGATCCTATTTTGCGAGAAAACTAGGATTCCTGGCAGGCGTGCCCATTACCCAAACACCCCTTCCGGTGCATGGCCATTGTGAAAAGTTCACCTCCTGGCACAGATTCAACCAGGGCCCAACTCAATCGTGCCACGACACATTTTCCAAAGTACCCTGTCGCTATCCGCCCAATACTCTAACAGACTTGCGTAGATACTTAAATTCTGTTGAAAAAAGATTTGACATTCGGTAGACGGTTGGCTAGTCTATCCGTGCTCTTGGATAAGAGTTTCGCCCAATCTCGACCGAAGCCCAAGCAACGGTCAATCTAGGCGAATACAACAACCCTCTGTAGTAACGCTAATTCGAGAACGACCTTTCAATTCTTTCTGCCAGTGCCGGTGTATCTTCCGGCCCGTTGTGGAAGCAATTGAAAGGCCGTTTTTTGTTGCGCAATGTATAAGTGCGACTCGTAGTTCGTGCGATTTGGCCGCAAACCCTTGAGGTGGATTGATGAGATTCTCAAATCGAGCTAAGTATCGGGCACTAGTAGGCGTGATCGCAATCACGATCTCCGCGACCAGTCAGGCCGAGATCGTTACGCTGACCTTGACATCGGACAGCTTCATTGCCAACGACGGGGCCTGCTACGACCCGTTGGGTATTTTCGGCTCTCTCATTCGTGGTAACCCTGAAGCAGAACAAGCCTATTTGGATGCCACGGGATTTGAGGAATTGCCGCCTCTATGCCTCGATCCGGGAAGTGGTACCGTCGGGCTCTCGGGGACGATTGATATCGAACTCACGCCTGCCGGTCCCGGCACCAACGCTTCGGTGGCATTCCTTAACGCGGATATTGTTGCCGACGGTATTGTGCGAAATACATTCAACAGTTTCGCTGGAGATGTCTTCAATGAAATCGATGGCGCCCGCCTCAATATTCGTACGCCGACCGGGCCACCTCCTCCTTCAACGGAAATCAATGACGATGGTACGTTTTCACTGACGCCCCATGAGTTCTCGTTCGATGGAGGCATTTCGAGCGTTTCCGGAACGGGTGCGCTGGGTTTTCTCATTGACCAGTCACCAACGACTGTACCTTTCGACTTGGCGACTAACCCAATCGAGCTCTCACAAGCAATATCAAGAACCACCGGCCTAGATCCCCTCAATCTAACGGCCATCATTGATGGAAGTGGTAGCGTCCAGGGATCCTATGAATTTCGCCTCTTTATTCCGTTCACATTGGGCTTTTTCGTGGAAGAAGTTGCCGAGGACCTCGTAAAAATATTTCCTGTTGTACTCGGTGATTTCAGCACCAGCTTCGACGGGGTAATTATCGCTACCGGCTCGTCGTCATTTCCCGTGCCGCCGTCGAGCTTGCTGGTCGTGCCGGAGCCTTCGACACTGTTGCTGGCGGTGGTTGCCGTTCCGTTGTTGGGTGTCGCGGGTTATCGATCGCGGAAACGTTTGCGCTGCAAGCAGGTCTAGTGCGCCGGGTCGGTAAACTCTTGTGACGGTTTTGCAATCGAGTGTGAGGAATCTAGCTATTCGGTGTATGCTCTTGCGATAGGGCCGTCGCTGATTCTGTCTATCGGGGCTGACCAATTGGCCAGGCGTTTGGCGAATCGGGGCTTTGGAAGCCAACTGGCGAGCGGTACAATTAGCTCATTCAACGACTATGCGGCGAGTTCATGAGATTACGGTATCGGACAATGCAGTTGGCCCTTCTAGGTGTGGTCGCAAGTACGGTGTCCGCGACCAGTCAGGCGGAGACAATTACACTAACATTAACCACGGAAAGCTACCTCAGCGCGACCGGGGTGTGTGGCGATCCGCTGGGTCCGTTGGGGTCGATCATTCGCAGCGCCACACCCGAACAGCAGCAGGCTATTCTGGCGACAATGGGGCTCGACGAACTGCCGCCACCGTGCGAAGGGCCCGTAAGCGTAGTCCTACTGTCAGGAACGATCGATCTTGAATTGACGTCCGAAGGTGTGCAGACCGCCGCAACGGTCGCCGTTCTTGGCTCTGACGTTGTTGCGGAAGATGTCTTGAATCTCGAACTCGATCTGGGTTTGCTGGGAAATATCCTTACGGATCTGGAATCGGTGCAGCTAAATGTCGCTTCCCAGGAGCCCCCGGTCGAGGTTCAGGGTGACGGCACGTTCGCTCTTGCGAACTCGGAATTCACGCTCAACGGAGGCACCGCTCAGGTTTCTGGTGAGGGAGCGATTGGTGGTCTTATCCCAGTCACTGACGTAGATTTGGCGACCACGCCGGTGATCTTGCCGCAAGGGAGGTTCGTCGACTCTGGCTTAGAAGGTAGTGGCGTAGATTCAGTAGACCTGCAAGGGATCCTGGATGGCAGTTACGGTAGCCTTGGTGTGAACGAGGTTCGCCTTGTCTTGCCAATCGCACTGATCTTCACGCCAAAGTTTTTTGACGACAATCTTGCCCCCGGTGGGTTTTACTCCAACATCAACGGCCTGATTGTCGCCACCGGCACGTCGCCGTTTCCCGTACCGCCATCGAGCTTGCTGGTCGTGCCGGAGCCGTCGACGCTGTTGCTGGCGGTGGTTGCCGTTCCGTTGTTGGGTGTCGCGGGTTATCGATCGCGGAAACGTTTGCGCTGCAAGCAGGTCTAGTTGTGTAGCGTATGTCGTTACGCGCACCCACTGCCGCAGTAGAAAAAGTGCGTGCAAGCACACACGCTACTCATACACGGCAAACTTTATCCGGTTCAATGGTCTATCGGTCCATGCGTGGGTGAGTTTGATGCCCGTTCTTCCGCGATAATCGCCATAACCCCCACGTTGGCGATGGGTAAACGTTCTTCTTGGTCCCCAAGGCGTCTCCGCACGCATCTCGAATTACAATGGGAGAGTAGAGATTGACGTTTCGTGCCCCTTTCTGCGGCGGCACGGCATGGCGTCGCACATGTCTTGGTTCTCCTCCGTGGGGAACTCAGAGCGATTGTTGTGGAATATATCCGGGGGGTACTCGTCTTGCATTTCCTTCGCGTGACTTTGTTCTGGTTATCGATCGGCCTTGCTGTTTGTGACGGCTCACTTTCCGCGGCAGAGAAGGGCGACCAGAGCGACGCTGCCGAACAGCGAGGACCGACCCTCGGCGATGTGACCGTGCAGCATCTTCGCGTGGGCATCATTGTCACGGCTGATACGGGGCCTTGCCGGGGAATTGTCGGCACGACTCCGGTGCCGATTGATTGGCCAGAGCAGGAAGTTCAGGTCATCGATGAAGACATCTCGCCGTTTGTCGATCGTGTGAGCTATCGCACGTTGGCCGGTGACACGGTCAAACAAATGGTGGTCACCATCCGCCAACTGCCTCGCGGCGAAGAGGCACACGCCATCATCACGTTCGAGGTTCGTCGGAGAACCCTGTTACCGCCCGAGGAAACCGGCGACTTCATTGTTGCTCATCGCCGAAAGCTCGATCGAAAGGTGAGTGTGTATCTGACACCGAGTAAGGGAATTGAAAGTACGAATCGGCGCATTAAGAACTTGGCCCGCGACGCTATCGCCGACACCGAAGGTGCCTGGCAACAGGTCGAAGCAATGTATGAAGTGGCTCGCGAGAGCATCGAATACCGAAACGGCCCGTTCAAGGGAGCCCTGCGGGCGCTGAAGGACGGATACGGCGACTGCGAGGAGCTTAGCTCGTTGTTCATTGCCATGTGCCGCGCCGAGGGCATTCCGGCCCGCACGGTGTGGGTGCCCGGGCACTGCTATCCGGAGTTTTACCTTCAGAACGCCGAGGGGAACGGCGGCTGGTTCCCATGCCAAGCGGCAGGTTCACGCTCGTTTGGTGGCATGCAGGAGTCGCGACCGATCTTGCAGAAAGGCGACAACTTTCGGGACAAAGATCGTCCCCGCGAGGCACAACGTTACGTTTCGGAATACCTCACCGGCGCCGGCGGCACGCCCAAGGTCAAGTTCATTCGCGAGACGGTAGCTGCGGACCAATAGCACCGCATGGTTGATGAGGGCGCAAAAAAACCGCCGGCCCTCACTGGGAAGACCGGCGGAGTATTCAGCGTCTCATCGAGCGTTGCCCGAGGAGTCGACGTCGATTAATACATGTCGTGGTCGCCACCGTGACCACCCTGCTTCGCATCCTTTGGCTTCTCGGCGATTAGGGCGTCGCTGGTCAGCAGTAGAATGGCCACGCTCGATGCGTTTTGCAGCGCGGTTCGCGTCACCTTGGTTGGGTCGATAATACCGGCTTTGACCAGATCGACGAACTTGTCAGTGGCGGCGTTGTAGCCCACGTTGCCTTCGGCTTCCAGCACCTTCTCACAGATGATGCCGCCGTCTTGTCCGGCGTTCTCGACGATCTGCTTCAAAGGAGCACGGCAGGCACTCACGATGATCTTGTAACCAATCTCCTCGTCGTGGCTCAGGCCGCGCGGTTTGACCGAATTGGCGGCCCGCAAGATGGCGACGCCGCCACCAGGCAAGATACCTTCGGACACTGCCGCACGCGTGGCATGCAAAGCGTCTTCGACGCGGGCCTTCTTTTCCTTCATCTCGCTTTCGGTCGCCGCACCGACGTTGACTTTGGCTACACCGCCAGAGAGCTTGGCGAGCCGCTCTTCGAGCTTCTCGCGATCGTAATCGCTCGTGGCGTTGTCGATCTCACGTCGGATTTGGTCGATCCGGTTTTTAATGTCCGCACTCGATCCGGCACCTTCGATGATCGTGGTGTTATCCTTGTCGACGATCACCTTCTTGGCCCGACCGAGATCGGTCAGCGGCAGGCTTTCGAGCTTCAAGCCAAGATTCTCGAAGACCGCGGTACCACCGGCGAGGATGGCAACGTCTTCGAGCATGGCCTTGCGGCGGTCACCATAGCCGGGAGCCTTGACCGCACAGCACTTGAACGTGCCGCGAAGTTTGTTGATGACCAGCGTCGCCAGCGCTTCGCCTTCGACATCCTCGGCGATGATCAGCAGAGGGCGGTTGGCGTTCACCACGGCTTCGAGAACCGGCACGAGATCCTTCACGTTGGTGATCTTCTTCTCGAACACCAAGATGTAAGGATCATCGAGCACGCACTCCATGTCCTGCGGATCGGTGACGAAGTAGGGCGACAGATAGCCACGGTCGAACTGCATTCCTTCGACCCATTCGACTTCGGTCGAAAGGCTCTTGCCTTCGTCGACGGTGATCACACCATCTTTACCAACTTTCTCCATCGCCTCGGCCAGCAAATTGCCGATCTCTTGATCGTTATTGCTCGCCACGGCACCCACGTGGGCCATCTCTTTGCGGCTCTTGATCACGATCGAGGCACTTAGCAGCTTCTCGCTGATATCGGAAACGGCCTTCTCGATACCCTGCTTCAACTGAACCGGGTTCACGCCAGCGACGACGGCTTTCAGGCCCTCGTTGAAGATCGCTTCGGCCAACACCGTGGCAGTTGTGGTGCCGTCGCCCGCCACATCGCTCGTTTTCGAGGCAACTTCGCGAACCATTCGGGCGCCAATGTTTTCGTACACGTCTTCCAGATCGATCTCTTTGGCCACCGTAACACCGTCCTTGGTCACGGTCGGCGAGCCGAAGCTCTTCTGCAAAATTACGTTGCGGCCTTTGGGACCAAGCGTCACTTTCACGGCTCGGGCCAGCTTCGATACACCGCGTTTCAGCGCATCGCGGGCATCTTGATCGAAGGCAATAATCTTGGACATCTGTCGTTGTCTCCTGGAGAACTCCCGAGCCGCGCTGGTGTGGCGACCCGTGGTTGGTGATCTTATCTCAACGACGCATGGGAACGATGCGTCGCACGGCAGTTATTCGATAACGGCGAGGATATCGTCTTCACGCATCAAGAGCAGTTCCTGATCGCCAATCTTGATGGCTTCGCCGGCGTAGGAGGTGAACAACACGCGCTCACCTGGTTTGATTTGCAATGCATGGCGGGTTCCGTCTTCTAGCAGGCGGCCGTCGCCAACACTAATCACGGTGCCCCGGGCAGGCTTGTCTTTTGCCGTGTCGGGAAGCACGATTCCGCCGGCGGTCACATCTTCGGATTCTTCACGCTCGATCACGACGCGATCGCCGAGGGGTTGAAGCCGAATTTTACCTGAAGCCTTCTTTTTCTTGGACTTGGTCGCTGTCGACATTACAGTTCGCCTCCGCGAATACACAATTGAATGAGATGGATCGTAAAGGCCGATCGGGGGGCGACCGGCCGCTATGGCTGCCAAAACTGCGCACATTACCTGCACGTGAGACGCCTAATAAGCAAGACGCGCGCCAATTGAGAGGGAGTCTGCCAAATCTTTGTCTTGCAACCACTTGCGGCATTCAAGAGGTAAATGCTCTTCGCGAGGAGTCCACACCAAGTGGCAGTTTTCAGGTCTTTCATGCGACGTTACTGCCATTTTGGCAGCAAGCAGTGTTTCAGTGATAGGCTTACGTGGCGATGACGAGACGATTCGGCAAGGAGCCGAGGTGTTACGAAAGATGGCGAGCGGGGGAAAATGACGACAGCACGGTACTGATTAGGGAGACGGGCGCTTTACAAGGAAGCGGCGGTCGTATGAAATTAATCAGAACTCGATCATTGGTGACGACGAAAGATGATAAGAAATCCTATGCCTAGGACAGCGAAAATCGTCCACGATGCTGGTTCGGGAACTGTCACCACGAGAACGCCTTCTGTCCCATCGGTAAACGAGACGGTGAACACAGCCTCTTTGAGATCGTTAAAGACGGCCCGCCGCCCATCTTCCAGGCCTGACGATGAGGGAAAACCTGCTGTCGATATGTTCCCGAATCTTTCGATGGTGCGGAAGTCACCGGGGGCCACTTCCAGCAAGTCGCCTTTGCGAGCGAGTAGTAGGGCGTCATCTCGCCCGAATCCAGACCACAGCCCTCGGTCGTTACTGTCATCAACACTGGGACCCGACAGCGATCCCGTAAAATTGAAACGCCCACCAGAGTCTACCCCACTACCGCCAACAGAGTCGAAGATGGTAAGCGACTCTGTTCCGGGGGCGGCATCGCCGGATAGCATGATCGGACGTAATCCATCTTGAGGGCTCTCTGCCCATAATCCAGTCGCGACTTGAGTGGTTCCGGACATCACTGGGGCAAGAAAAGTAGTGGTTCCATTTCCACTCAAAGATAACGCATTCGCAATTTGGCCGAAAACGAGTCCGGCGTCTACCCCGGGAGCCAAGTCGCCTTCTCGCGCGACTAAGTGAAGTTGACCTCCAGCCTCGGACCAAATCGATCGATCGTTATCACTGGACACGCCAGTACCTATCAACGTCGATGTAAAGGCCGTCTCTCCTTGCCCATTGAATCCGAGAGTGGCCAAAGCTCCAAACTGTACACCGGTGGCAAGACCGGGCGCCTGATCACCAACAACCGCTGCGAGGCGGAAACCGAGGGGACGGTCTTCCACGATAAGGGCCGTTTTGAAAGCTGGAAAGACGGTTCCAAAAAATGCAACATCACCCTGAGGGTTGATGGCAACCGGATTAGTCCCACGGAGATTGTCTATCGTCGTCGGGGTAGGAATTCCCGGCAATGTGTCGCCCTCGAGAACCACTAGTTCAACGTCCCCATCTCGGGTGGACCAGATTCCACGTGTAAGTGACCCTGTATTTGATCCTGGTTCGCGCAGTTCGTTGTTAAACGCGGCGATTCCGGTCGAACTGAGGACCGGGAATCTTCCTAAAGAGAGGGAATTGAAATTGTCGGGAGTGCCAGGGGCAGGGTCTCCTGCTCGCGCAATAACTTGAGGGCCATTGCCACCACCTTCTGAGTAAAGCACTGTCGAATTTGTGATATCAATCGGCCCCAGTACTCTCAGCCTGGCGGCGTAAGACACATTCCCCATCGCATCGACGCTAAAGTCGCTAAACGATTTAAAGAGTGCGCCCGCTTCAAGCCCTGGAGCTTGATCGCCGCTTCGTGCAACTTCACGTAATGCACCGGGAACAGTTTCTGACCAAATGGCCCGGGGGCCTCCGCTGTTAGAAAGAGTGGCATGAAAGGCCACCTGTCCTCCCCCACCAATCAGAGCGACATCAAGAAATTTGGAAAAGAAAACGCCTTGTGGGGTACCTGGCGCCTGTTGTGGCCCGGTTAGTGCAACCGTTCGAATTGCGCCCTGAGAAGCAAGGGACTGGGCGGCAACACGTTCCGCAGATCCACCTACAACCCAAGCGAAGCAAGTTGCCGCGATGATAGTACGCGCACTTTTCCAAGATCGGTTACCCATCGGTACTTCATCCCCCCAACGGCTGGATCCCACTGATACGCCGCCTTGGCATCTGGCTCAAGTAGCGTTTTCAATTCTGTTGCTTGAAAATCTTCTGTCCAAACGATCGATCGAAGAACCGCCGACGGAATCCAAACACCGCACACGAACGCTTAAAATAACGGCTAGCGTCTTGTTGTGATTAGATGTCCTGATTAAATCAGCAGTTTGTGCCCAAAGGGACCCCAGCGGCTACATCAAATGGTTTATCCGGGATTTCCCATTTGGGTGTTGATTCGCCGACTCGGCTACGCCGCCGAGCGGTAAGTGCTCCAATTCTGACCAACCTTCGAGTTAAACGCAAATCCTTCACCCAGAATTCATGGCCAGAAACGAATCGTTATTCCAAGGGGGCAGTTTCTACCCGCTTAGCGGCCACGCGGCACACAACCCACTCGCAGTGAACCTACGATTGGATGAGAACGTGACCAACATCTCGGCTCACGCCCGTCTCCCCCGAAGTCTCAGGCGACCGCAGCTTGGCAATCCGCCGGAAAATGGCCCGGAACAACATCCGCGGAACGGCCACCGCAGCCAGCTAAAACGTCACATACTTCGCGTGCCGCACGACCTTGGCGGCGATCTTCACCAACTTCTCCGGCAGAGTCGCAAGCGACCGGTTCCGGACTGCTGGTGGATGTGTCAGATGCCTGAGGAAGTTAGCCAGGTTGTAGGCGAGCGCGAACAACTGCAACCTCGTCTGGATATCCTTGAACGTGTGGCAGGAGAGCTTCGTCCAGTTGACCGCGAGACCCCTGCTTTCTTAGGGTCTCACCGCAAATTGCGTACCAAAGCGAAGTGCTCTATCTGGGGAATGCAGGTTGTAATGATCTCCAAACTAGCTATGCAGTAGATTCCCTGCGGCCTTTCTCGATCGCTGCGATGATGGCGTCGACGTCGTAGACGGCACCGCCCCAGATGCCACCACTGGCTTGTTGCATGGCGGCCCACAGCCGGGTGTCGTCCGGGAGCCGATCATCGGGACACAGGCCGGGGTGGGCGTCGCGGCTTTGCAGGAGTTGCGTTCCACGCTCGGTCGAACGCAGGGCGGGGTCGTCGTCCGCTGCCCCAGCCACATCGACTGTTCCGACAAGACGGTTGCGATCGATGACGATCCGTACGATGTCACCGTCGCGAACCCTGGCGATGGGGCCTCCGGCCAGTGCTTCGGGACCGACGTGCCCGATGCACGCGCCGGTGCTGACACCAGAAAATCTCGCATCGGTTACCACGGCCACATCGCGTCCCCAGGGGAGATGCTTCAGCGCGGAGGTTACCTGATAGATTTCTTCCATGCCGGTTCCCAGCGGACCGCGACCGATCAACACGATCACATCGCCTGCCACGATCGGGCGATCGCTCTGGCCTTTAATGGCTGCCATCGCGTCACGTTCGCTAGTGAACACTCGCGCAGGGCCTGCCTTGCGGTAGACCCCATCGTTATCGACAACCTGCGGATCGATGGAGGTGCTCTTGATAACCGACCCCTGGGGCGCCAAGTTACCCTGGGGAAAACAAACCGTGCTGGTTAGCCCTTTTAGTTTCGCCCGAGCTGGATCAAGAATCACATCGTCCGGATCGACGCCATCGGATTCGGCAAGCACGGTGCGCAGCCGTTCACGACGTTCGGATTGCTCCCACCACGAGAGCACCTCACCGAGCGTGATTCCCGCGGCCGTTTGCACATCGAGATCGAGTAAACCAAGTTCGCGCAAGTGCAACATCACCTCCGGCACGCCACCGGCGAGAAACACGCGTACCGTGGGATGACCAATCGGGCCATTGGGCAAGGCATCGACCAGTCGTGGCACGCGTGCGTTGATTTCCGTCCAGTCATCAACGGTGGGCCGTCGCAACTT
>CAZNXE010000094.1:0-17759 GCA_964576465.1 uncultured Planctomycetaceae bacterium | reverse complement strand
AGCAAACTGAGTGGTGACGATTTCTCCGTGTACAAGACTGTTGAAGTCGATTACTGCCGCGAGTGCTGTATTTGCCCCCAGACACAGCACGGCGGAAATAACGAGTGACGCGGCAATACGCGTCAACCATGTGGAACTCATGAACGGCCCTTTCTAATGGATGTCCAAACTCTAGATGCAGGAAACAAAGCGCGCGTTGGCCAGATCCATCCGCGGACGTCGGCGTGTTGTTCCGACAAATCGCACGGGGGCCATGAACGTCGTTCATCGACGTGGAAGATGCCCGAATCATGCAGGCAGAGGGCCATCGTTCAGTGCCGACCTTACGCACCCCTGAGGCCGCGAATCTTTCGCTAAGCCAAAAAGACGACACCAAACCGAAAGGCCGTATTCACTATCGCTATATGAGAGAATCCGTCAAGATAAAAACATGGATTTCCAAAAATTGTGTTTATGGAAGAAAAAGTTGGTCCATGTGGATTACCACTTTGTGTCCCGAATGACTGGCATTCATTAGGCGAGCGGCGAATGAGAAAATACCAACCCGACGCGTGAGCGAGGGACCAACCGGTGATACACTGCGTTCCCTCGCTCACGCGTCGGGTTGTGATTGGTACGTTCTTATCTGCCGCACGCATTAAGATTCCGTTCTAGGAACTCCCTGCTTTTGGTAGTCTTGAGAAGCATCTGCGGAATCCGTCCTGATTCTATCGTGCATGAAACGAGGCGAACGGCTTCGCCCTGAATACCACGTCATTTACAAGCAGAGGTAGGCAAGGATGGCCGTGTCCACCGAATCACATGACGTCGGCCTCTCAATTCCCCGCGATCTCAGTGTGTATCAAGACGTTGTGATCCAGGGGCAAGTTGTTCGGCAGGGGGTTCGATCTTGCGAGGACCGCTGGCAACTCATAGAGCCTCATTGCACCAGCACGACACAAACGGTGCTTGATGTGGGCTCGAATTTTGGCTGGTTCGGCCTTCGCTTGTGCGAGCGCTTGCCACAGTGCGTGGTGGCCAGCATCGAAGCCGACTTTCGATCGGCTGCCGTTCAACGATCGGTGTTAGCCTCACACGACCATCGGCGAATTTGTTTGATGACCCAGACGGTGAATGCCGCCAGGCTGCGTAACTGGGCCGATTCGGGTCAGCGGTTCGACGTGGCGCTGGTACTAGCCGTACTGCACTGGATGCCCGACCATCGGCAGGTACTAACCGAATTGGGACGCTTGGCGAACCAGTTGTTCATCGAGTTGCCCGAGCCCAATGAAGTGGCGGTTGGCTTGGACCACGTACGTCAGGAAATGGGGCGGATCGACGTTTACCTTGGAGAGCAATTTCCTGGACGAACCGTCGAGTGTCTTGGTACGGTCGACGGACCCTCTGGCGGTGCTCATCGTCGCAGGCTGTGGCGCGTTGGCCCGTCGCAGGGTGTTGTGCAACTTCATTCTGAAGGTTTGGACGCGGCCCAGTTATTTCCCTGGCGTCCGAGTTGGCCGCCGCAAAGTTGGTGGCAGCGGCATCTGGCAGATTTACGTCATCGCAAACCAGAACCGTCGACGTCAAACAGCGAACTTGTATTTTCGTCCGCAGGGTTGCAAATAGGGCGCCAATGGTCACCGCGGGAATTTGATCAGTGGCGCGATCGATTCAAGCGACTGCCGGAGAAACACCTCGACAATCGGGCCCGACTCCTACTGCGCCGTGCCCGACGTGCTGCCGCCCGATTGTGTGGGCTGTAGTTCATGTCGGCTATGTGTTGTCGTCCGGTGGGGCTGTCGAAGATGCTTGGTACTGGGTCTTTCGGAATGCCCACAGCACCAGCCCCGCCGGGGCATGCAGCGCGATGCGTTCGAGCCCCATGCGTACGCGGTCGTGCCAGGTCATCGAATTACGCCAATACATCTGTTTCGTCGCCAGCGTGCTCCGTAGTGTATCGCGAAGCCGATCGACTTTGATGGCCCCAGGGTGCAGGCGGTATTTCAGCAGGGGTTCTTGGTGGTTGGCGAATCGCTTTCCGAGCGATGCCAAGCGACACCACAATTCGTAATCTTGCGCGGCACGGTCTGGATATCGATATCCGCCCGTCTCAACGATTGTTTCACGACGGAACATTACCGCTGGATGTGCCAACGGGTTGAATCGCCGCATTGCCGTCATAATCGATTCATGGTCAACGGGATACCGGCGCGTGCCCAACGTCCGCCCTGCTTCATCGATCACATCAAGTTGGCTACCGACAACGTCGACGTCGGGCTGCTCCTTGAGTAACTGCATCTGCTTTTCGAGGCGATCGGATCGCGAGATATCGTCGGCATCCATTCTGGCGACGAACGTTCCTCTTGCCATGGCGAGACCGTGATTCAACTGGTCGACCAACGTGGTGGGCGCGGCAAGTTCAACATGGCGAATCCGCGGGTCATCAAATTCCGACAACAAAGCCCCGGCTGACGTATCAGACGGCGCCTCGACAAGGCACAGCTCGAAATCCGCGAACGATTGCTCCAAGATGCTTCGCACCGCGGCGGAGAAGAACCGCGGGTGCGGGTTCTTGACCGGCAAGAGTACAGACACGGTCGGAACGGAGTTGGCCATCATACGGTCTAACGCTTGTCTTCCGGATGTTCGCGACGGCACTGAAGCGTAAACAACAGTCCGCCTACCAATCCAAATACAACGTTGAGGGCCAAAAGTGACAACGCCAGCGCTGCGGCGGTCGTGCGGTCGACACCGAGTTGCGTTAGCAATAGCACCACGGCTCCCTCACGAACCCCCAACCCATTGATCGAAACAGGAACGGCACCCGCGAGATAGGATAACGGCACAATGTAGATGAAGTGTTGCCAGGGGATCTCAATGCCAAGACACCTCGACATGGCACTGGCTCCCAAGACCGTAAGGATTTGTGAGCCGAACAAGAACAGCGCGATGACCGCCACGACAGAAGGGCGTCGCAATTCGTGCGCCGCCGCGAACAACGCTCCCCAACGCTCAAGCACGCGACGAACCCAGCGGTGCCCTCGGGCACGCCGTTTCAAGGATTGCGGGATGCGGATCGATGCGGCAAGGACCATCATTAGCACGATTGCAATACAGACAGTTGCCGTACCACTGGAAACTTGCACCGAGGCTGGCGAGTAGACCGCGACACTTACCGCGATCATGCTCAGCGCCACGATCAACGAGATGCTGCGTTGAAGCACCACCGCGACGACCGCGGCGGAACTACTACCGACACGGCTTCCGATGGTCATCACCTTGTAAATGTCTCCCCCGAAGTTCGTCGGCAGGAAGTAATTGAAAAACACACCTTGCAAGTGAATTGACGCCAACGTGGAAAACCCAATTCCATGGGCCATGGAGCGGAGGATGTGTTGCACGGCGGCAACGTTCGAGGCGATCGCCAGAGAATAGAACGCCAACGTGACGAACAGCCAATCCCCGCGAAGCCGAGGGATCAACTCGATCAGCTTCGAAAGGTCGACCAGCCACACCAAAACGAGGCATAGCACCACGCCAAAGACGACGCGAGCCCAGAGAAAAACTTGTTGCCTCGTCACCACACGCTCACCGTCTATGCTGTACTTTTTCCGACCATTGCACCGTTTCGGCTTTACCTGTGAAGAGACGTCTCTTCATTTTGACCGTGAGAAATCTGTTGGTAAGGTGAGTCGGCTGCAATCGTGTTCACGAACCGCGTTCGTAGGCTAGGTTGCCACCCTCCGAGCGTCAAGCGACTTGCATGACCAAACCATCGACGTGCTGAACAGGACAGACATGGCCTCGCAAGATGATCGAGAGTTAAGTCGTTCCGAGGACATGCCCGCGGAGGATGTGTCGGTTGAGGGCGCCGTGTTTTGGTACCTGTTGCTGATTGTCGTCGCGGTGAGCCTCTTTTGGCGAGTCACCGTGCTTGAACCGAATCCGAGCACGTATCATCTCCCCCGATACTATGCGGGCATGGTGCATGCACGGATGGTGTGGTTGCATCTGCATGCCGACGAGCGAACCGAGTCGGAGACAGAATGGTTGAATGCGAATCTGCGGCCCTTTGGCGAACCGCCGCTGCTTGAAACCCTCACTTCATTCGTCTGCATGCCCCTTGGTTCAATTCAACCACGTGTCGCGTGTGTGATCACCTGTCTTGCCTGGCTGGCGGGCGGATGGTTTGTCTTTCGCACCGCGGAGTTGATCACCAAGCATCGATTCGCGGCGTTGGCTGCATTGGCGTTTTATTTGCTTTGCCCCTTGGCAATCGTCATGAGTCAGATGTTTCAGCCAGAGGGCTTGATGACACTGGCACTCGTTGTTGCCATCTGGATGCTGGTTCGTTTTCCACCAGACCAACGTTGGAGGCGAACATTATTCCTGGCGGTCGTTTGCGCGGTGGCAGGCTTTGTTAAGCCGGGGATTTTGTTCCTCCCAATCATGGGTGCCTATCTGGGGATGCGATTGGGGAAGGACTCGCTGTTGAAGATTCTCTTCGATGGCCGATCCTTGCTGTTCGCAGTCGTGACGTTAATTCCCAGCGTCGTGTGGGTGTTGGTCTTCTTGCAAGATCGCGTTGGCGGCAAGTTGATGCCGGCGATGTTGCTCGATCCGATGTTTTACGTTCACTGGTTTCAGAAGATTGACGAAACGCTGGGGTGGTGGGTGCTGGTTGTTCTCGTTGTTGGCGCCTACGCGATGTTCCGCCGCTTTCACTTGGCCCTAGGTTGGGGGCTACTGGGTGGGTATCTGATCTACGCCGCGGCGTTCCCGTGGCACACCGCGACCCACAATTACTACCAAGTACCGCTCATCCCCGTCGTCGCACTCTGCCTTGCCACGACCGTAGCCTTTGCGTGGGAGCGAATCCGTTTCCAGCAGCTTGGGAGACGCGCCGCGGTCGTGGGTTTTCTCCTCTCGCTGGCAGCCATCTTTTGGTATCCGACACAGAGCAAGCGGATCGTCGATCTCGACCAGCGTGTGGACATCGTCGAACTTCTCGGACTCGATCGGATTCAGCAACACGTTGCCCCTAACACTTCGGTGTTATGTCTCGATTCCATCTCCTGTTATCCGTTGCTCTATCATTGTTGGCTGCATGCCTACACATGGCCACGATTTGGTGACTTGAATAAGGAATTGCGTCAAACGGGCGTCGTGGTGTCGACGGAAGAGCGATTCGCAAAGATGGTCGCCGAACACGACCCTCGGTTCTTTGTCATTACTTCTGGCATTCACGTACAACTGCTGAACGCGCTGTGGGATGCGGAATCCGAATTGCGGCACGCCGAAATTCTCGACACGCAGTCACCTCGCCTGAATGTCGAGTTGCTAATCTTGATATTTCTGGAAGAGCGATTCCCGCTGTTGGTTCGCGACGAGAAGTTCGTGATCTACGATTTGCGTGCCGACGCTGAAGCGAAAGAAACCGGCTTTTGACGTCCGGCAACGTCGCGGTATGACATTTTTCAGCGAGCAACCTATACTCGATAGGGTGTGGTCGTTGCTGGTCTAGCCATCGTATTGTGTGGGCCTTGTCTGTGTCATTACAAGTCGACCATCTTGTCGCGGGCTCGAAGGAGCCGCCATCGTCAGGTGCCGTGTGGATCGTTGTGCCTGCCTATAATGAAGGGCCGCGAATCACCGCGACGCTCAGCGAGCTAACCGCCGCACACATGGGAAGTGTGGTTGTTGTCGATGACGGTTCGACTGACGACACTTGGTCACTCGCCACGGAACAGCCTGTGTGGGTTCTTCGGCACCTGTTCAACTGCGGTCAAGGGGCGGCGTTACAGACCGGCATCGACTTTGCCGTCCGGCAAGGCGCGGCGATCATTGTCACCTTCGATGCCGATGGGCAACATCGCATCGAGAACATTCAAACGCTGATCGAACCCATTCAACAAGGCGCCGCCGACGTCGTGCTGGGTTCGCGCTTCTTGGGACACGCCGACGGAATGCCTGCCGCGCGGCGCATCGTGCTGAAGCTTGGCGTGCTGTTTACCCGTTTCGTCTCTCGCGTGAAGGTGACCGATACACACAATGGGTTGAGGGCCTTCTCTCGCATGGCGGCGACACGGATGCGGATCTCACAGAATCGCATGGCGCACGCGTCGGAGATATTGGACCAACTGCGGATTCTTGGCCTGCGATACGTCGAGGTGCCCGTGGGTATCCGTTATACGGCTCAGTCGCTAGCAAAAGGGCAGTCGTCTTGGAATGCCTTGAAAATTGTCGGTCAGTTCATGTTAGGGCGGATGTTGAAATGAATGCGTTTCAAATCCTAGGGCTCGTGTTTCTCGCGCTCGTAGCGGCACGGACCATGGCGGGAATGTCTCGGGTCGCGGGATCTCGCCGAGGCGCGCTGCTGCGACTGTTGATCGTTGCCACCGCCGCGGTCGCCATCGCCGAGCCAAGTGCCGTGCAGCGATTGGCCACCGCGATGGGCATTGGTCGCGGTGCCGATGTGGTGCTCTACGGATTCGCGCTGGCGTTCCTGGCCACAACCTTCTATTTCTACGCCAGATATATCCGCTTGCAGCAGCAAGTGACCGAGTTGGTGCGCCATATGGCCATCGCCGAAGCTCGTCGCGGAGGAGAGCACAACGCCGGGAATGCGACTGAGGGCGAGTCGCCCGGCAATTGACCGCACAAGCGGCGGTATTGCCTCATATTCCGCCACTCAAGGTGGCTCAAACTAGCTTTGTACCCCGATTGACGATGGCCAGCTCCAGCGGTAGGATCATGGGCTTTGCTTGACTTTGATCGGCCCAAAGTCGGGCGAGACCGCATGTTGCGAGCCTTTGGCGTGTTGTCGAAGGGCAATTTACATGGCCGTTTTTGGGTCCCAACGCCGGACGCCCCTGGGAATGTCGCAGGGGACTTCGCCGGTGTGCCTTCATCAAGGAGATGGCAGGTGTCGACCGTATTAGTGAAAGAATTGATTGAGTCTGGCGTCCACTTCGGCCACCGCACAAGCCGGTGGAATCCGAAGATGCGGCCTTACATTTATGCCCGCCGCAATCTCATTCACATCATCGATGTCCGCGAGACAATCCGCGGTTTGCTTCGGGCGCGAAAGTACCTCAAGCAGGTAGCCGAAAACGGCAGTCTCGTGCTGTACGTCGGTACCAAGCGGCAAGCAGCCGAAACCATCGAACGCGAAGCGCAACGAGCCGGAATGCCGTACATCAGCGAGCGGTGGCTTGGCGGTACTCTGACGAACTTCCGCACGATTCGCAGCCGGCTGGGGCGACTCGAGGAACTCGAAGCACTCCGCGAAAGCGAAGAACTGAAGAGCTACTCGAAGAAGATGCAGGCATCGCTGAACCGCGAGTACACCAAGATGCTGCGGAACCTCGGCGGAATGCGAGCCATGAGTCGTTTGCCCGAGTGCATGGTTGTCGTCGACCCACGGAAGGAAAAGAATGCGGTTAAAGAGGCGCAAAAGCTCGGGATCACGACCGTGTCGTTAATCGATACCGATAGCGACCCCGACACGATCGACCTGCCGATTCCTGGCAACGACGACAGTATTCGCTCGATTGAGTTGATCTTAGGTCAACTGACCGACGCGATTTTGGAGGGCAAGCGGGCATCGCTCGGAGATGCCGAGAGTATCGAAGGTGTCGAAGGTCCTGCCGATGCAGCGTCTGCCGAAGCCAAAGCTGCCGGCGATGCGTAACCATCGACCGAAATGTCGAGGCCGGATTTAGTCCAAGGGCACGAAGTATCCGCCGCCGAAGCCACGTATTTTCGGCGTGTGCAATGCACATTATTTGAACATGCGACCGTTTGAAGGGGAGAGGAAAAGTAACGATGGCTGGTATTTCAGCAGCGACAGTAAAGCAACTTCGTCACCAGACTGGTCTGCCGATGATGGAGTGTAAGCGGGCCCTCGAAAGCACCGGTGGTGACATCGGCGCTGCCGTCGAGGAACTTCGCAAGCAAGGCAAGAAGACCATGGCCAAGCGAGCCGACCGGGAGACCTCCTCAGGTCGGATGGGGATTTGTGCTTCGGTTGAACAGGGCAAAGGCGCGATGATCGAACTGCAGTGCGAAAGCGCTTCGGTGATGGTCAATGACGAATTCGTTCAGTTGACCAACGATTTGGCCAAACAGTTGGCCGAGGGGCCCGGGGCAGCCACGCCAGAAGAATTGCTCGCGCAGGCATCGCCCAGTAAAGAGGGACAAACGCTAAAAGATCAACTTGAAGAATTGCAGAACCGGATTCGAGAAGTCTTTCGACTGGCCCGAATCGTACGTTTCGACGGTCCCTGCGGCGGCTATGCTCATCACACGGGTGAATATGGCGTGCTGACGGAGGTAGACGGTGGCGATCAACAAACAGCCAACGATGTAAGCATGCACGCCGCTGCCATGCGACCCGCGGTCGTCGCGATCGAAGATTTGGATCCTGCGGATGTCGCGAAAGAGCGTGAAATTCTCGCCGAAGCGGCGCGTACCGAAGGCAAGCCCGAGAAGATCATCGAAAAGATGGTCGACGGGCGGATGCGAACGTATTACGAAGCACAGGTCTTAAACGAGCAGCCTTTTGTAAAAGACGACAAGCTGACCGTGGGCAAATACGCGGCAAAGCAAGGCGGCAAGATTGTGCGCTTCGTCGTGTGGCGTTTGGGCGAAAAAGCGTAGTAAGGCGTGCGGAAAATAAGAACGTACCAATCACAACCCGACGCGTAAGCGAGGGAACGCAGGGTATTACCGGTTGGTCCCTCGCTCACGCGTCGGGTTGGTATATTCTCATTCGCCGCTCGCCTAAACGCATGTTGTCAAGAGTTGTCGCTTGATGGCGGCTCGTTTTCATACGAGGGGACGATACGCATGACACCCGCTGATTCGGTCGATGCAAACTCAGGCAACTCTCAACGTGCATTCAAGCGTGTTGTGCTGAAGATTTCCGGCGAGAGCCTCAGCCACGGGGGTGAACGCGGAATCGGCATGAGCGACCTGCTGCACATCGCCGAGGAAACCCGACAGGCTGCCTTATCAGGAACGCAAATCGCGATTGTGATTGGCGGTGGTAATATCCTCCGTGGCGCACAGTTCAGCTCGGGCCAAACTTGTGTGCAAGAAGCCACGGCGCACTACATGGGAATGTTGGCCACCGTAATTAACGGATTGGCGCTTCAAGACGCACTCGAATCGATCGGCTGTGAAACGCGGCTGCAAACGGCAATTCGCATGGAGGGCGTCGCCGAGCCCTACATCCGGCGTCGCGCTCGACGACATTTGGAGAAGGGCCGGATTGTGATCCTTGCCGCCGGGACGGGCAGCCCCTTTGTCACAACCGACACCGCCGCCGCACAACGGGCACTCGAACTGGGGGCCGACATCCTGCTGAAAGCCACACGCGTCGATGGTGTGTACAGTGATGACCCGGAGAAGAACCCCCACGCCGTGTTGTACAGTGAGTTGAGCTATAATGCCGTGAGACAACAAAACCTACGGGTCATGGATTCGACGGCGATTGCCCAGTGCATGGAGCACGAGATGCCGATCCTTGTGTTCAATTTTCGCAAGTCCGGCAATATCGAACGTGCGGTGCGTGGCGAACACATCGGAACCATGATTGGGAGCGAGGACAAGGTCAGCGGCGATTCCGACCCCTCGCAGGAAAGGTCGAAAACATGAATCAAGACGAAATCCTGCTCGATGTCGAAGAGCGGATGGAAAAAGCCGTCGACCATCTGAAACATACGCTCAGTGGCATACGCACCGGTCGTGCCAATCCTGGATTGGTCGATTCGCTTCGCGTCGAAGTCTATGGGTCGGAGACGCCAATCAAGCAACTGGCGACCATCGGAGTGCCCGAGCCAAACCAGATTCTGATTCGCCCTTATGACCCCAGTACCATCAAGGATATCGAAAAGGCGATCCAAGCCAGCGAGATGGGGTTCAATCCGCAGAGCGACGGCAAGGTGGTCCGATTGATCATCCCGCCCTTGTCGACCGAAGTGCGTCGCAAGATGGTCGGCCGCATCAAAGATCTTAGCGAAGAGGCCAAGGTTTCGGTGCGCAACATCCGTCGCGAAGGCAACAAGCTTGCCGATCAGTCGCAAAAAGACAAAACGCTAACTGAAGACCAGCGCGATCAAGCGAAAAGTGAAATTCAGGATCTCACCAAGAAGTACGAACAGACGGCCAACAAAATGGCCAAGGCCCGCGAGACTGAGGTGATGGAAGACTAGCGTCGAACATCGTCATTGATTTCCGGCGATTCTGCCAGGACCTAGGACGGGTCCGCGATGCTCGGGGTTCATGGACCCCCGTTGCAGACGATTCACAAGTGCTATCACAGTCCGAATAGTGGGAATATATCGAATGAATAGGGGATGTCGCGTCGCATCGATTTCGCTAACCTCGGTCGCCTTGCTTGCCGGGATGTGGACTATAATTTCACTTAGTGGACCGTCCATTGTTCGAGGAGCAGATCCTGTGGCGACAGGCGTCGAGCGATCGACTCAAACATGCGCCAGCGATTTGATTCAAAGCGAGGGCGTGTTGATCATCGCCCATCGCGGCGACAGCGGATCGCATCCCGAAAACACCCTGCCGTCGTTTGAATCGGCGGTTCAGGTTGGTAGCGATCTCGTGGAACTTGATTATGTCCACACCTCCGAAGGCACGCCGCTGGTGATTCACGACGTGACGTTGGATCGAACCACTGATGCCGTGATGCGGTGGGGCGGTAAGAACATCAAAGTGTCTGAAAAGACATTCGCGGAACTCAACACACTCGACGCGGGAAGTTGGTACGACCGACGATTTGCCGGCACGCGTCTACCGACGCTGGTTGAGGCCCTCGACGTGATTCAACAAGGGTCGATCACACTAATCGAGCGGAAAGGGGGCGACGCCAAGACTTGCCTTGATTTGCTGCGGCGAAAGAAGCTCATCGAGCACGTTGTCGTGCAGTCGTTCTATTGGGATTATCTCCGAGATTGCCGGAAGTTGTCGCCCGAGCTAACCCTTGGCGCTTTGGGCTTCGGAGTGGTGACACAAGAAAAAGTAGACGAGATCGTCGAGATGGACGTCCAAGCCGTCGGTTGGGGCCACCGCGAAATGAATCGCCGATGGATAGAAGAGTTCCATCGACACGGACTCAAGGTCTGGGCCTACACCGTGAATAACGTGAAACGTGTCGACGAACTGGTTGATTCTGGCATCGACGGCATCATCACAAACGAACCGGCGATGATGCTGGAGCATATCGCGGTTCCCGTAAGCCCTTGAGGCGATCGCCCTCGCCTAGTTCTGGCAAAGGCTGCTACCACCGATAGCACGTGCGTCGCGTGGCGGCGAACGATCTTGACCGCGCTGGCAGCGATTTCTATACTCCCCGCCCCGTTCTCGGTGCCGGCATCTTGTTGCCTGCAACTCGCCCCGATTTAAGATCTTACGGAGATACGCGATGGATCGCGTCGATTCCCAGACCACGGTGGTTCGCTCTGGCCGTACGTGGAGATGGTGGTTCGGGCTTCTTGCCGGAAGCACGGCGGTCGTGCTCTTCTGCCTAGCAGCGCGGTATGCGTGGCGCGCTGATGAAGCCGCGGCACAGGCACCACCTCGTCCGGCAGCCACTTCCGCGGCGCAGCCGAAACTCACTATTGTTGCGCTCGTCAACGGAGAAGAGATCAGCCGCAATGAGCTGGGTCGCCAATGCCTTTGGCACCACGGCGAAGAGGTGCTCGAGAGCGTCGTCAATCGACAGCTCATCGAACAGCACTGCCTACAGAACAACGTCACGGTGACTGACGCTCAGGTGCAAGCCGAAATCGAACGTGTCGCCCGCAACTTCGGGCTGCCGGTCGATCAGTGGCTGAAGCTACTTCAAAACGATCGCAAGATTGGGCCCGAGCAGTATGCCCGAGAAATCATTTGGCCCAAGCTGGCGCTCGAGCGGTTGGCGGCTTCCGCGCTCGATGTTTCGCCGCAAGAATTACAAGAGGCGTTTGAGATGGAGTTTGGGCCCGCGGTGCAGTGCCGCATTATCGTCTGTACCGAACGTGCCAAGGCTGAGAAGACACACGCCGCGGCGATTGCCAATCCAGATGATTTCGGCAACTTGGCCAAACAGTTCTCCGACGACGCCAGTGCAAGTTCCAAGGGCCTTATTCAGCCCATCCACAAACACATAGGCGATGTTGTCATCGAACGGGCCGCTTTCGCTATGCAGCCCAACCAGGTATCAGACCTGTTGATCGTGAACAATCAATTCGTGATTCTCAAGTGTGAACGGCACTATCCCGCGCAACAGGTCAATTTTGAAGCGGTCCAAGAGCGTCTCTCGCGAGCCATTCGTGATCGAAAACTGACCGACGAGGCGAGCAAGCTGTTGGTCGAATTGCAGAAGCGGGCGCACGTGCAGAACACGTTCAACGACAAGAAACTGCGAGACGAAAACCCCGGCGTGGCGGCGATTGTGAATGGCCGCAAGATCACCATGCGCGAGTTGGCCGAGGCCTGCATCGAACGACACGGCGCCGATGTGTTGCAAGGCGCGATTGACCGCAAGTTACTCGAGCAGGCGTGTCGCTCGAAGAATGTGAAGATCACCCAGGAAGACATCGACCGCGAGATTGCCCGTGCTGCCAAGTCGATGGGCAAGGATGTCGATACCTGGATGCGCGATCTACAAGCCAAGGGCGTGGAGATGAATCTCTACGTGCATGACACCGTGTGGCCGACCGCGGCGCTCAAGAAGCTAGTCGGTTTGTCGGTCGAGGTGACCGAGGAAGACCTGCAAAAAGGTTATGAGGCCAACTATGGCCCCCGGGTTCGTTGTCTGGCAATTGTGTTCAACAACCAGCGGCAAGCGCAAGAGGTTTGGGAGATGGCCCGCGCGAATCCGTCGAAAGAATACTTTGGTGAACTCGCGGCGCAATACTCGGTCGAAGCCGGTAGCCGAGGGCTCAAAGGTGAGGTTCCGCCCATCCAAAAGCACGGCGGTCAGCCCAACCTGGAAAAGGAAGCCTTCGGCCTGAAGCTGGGCGAGCTGTCGGGGTTGGTGCATATCGGCGACAACTGGATCGTTCTTCACTGCTTGGGCAGCACGACCCCCACGCCGATCAACTTTGAAGAAGTGAAAGACGAAATCTTTGCCGATTTGCTGGAGAAGAAACAACGCATCGCAATGGCCAAGATGTTCAGTAGCGTGCAAGAAACCGGAAAGATCGACAATTTCCTGAACAACACCTCAACAGGCCGCCGCCGCGAACTTTCGGTCGACCTTCCCACGGACAAGCCCAGCCGCCGCTCCCCAGTGCGCCGCACCACGGCGATCGAACCGGTGAAGGCAAAGCGGTAAGGTAGTTTCGATGCAACGCCGCTTGCGTGTCTGACCAAATGTTTAAGGCGAGGCTATTCTCTTTGAAGGTGTCGGGTACCACGAACGATTCCTAGTGAAGGAGTCGGTTGATCCCACACTTGGGTTCCCCAGTGTCGGCTTCCGTGTTGCGACCGTCCCGGAGCCGAATTCGCTAGTCTTGTCGGTGATGAGGTTGCTAGGAGGGTTGCTGCTCTTGAGTCAGCAGCTGGGACGATAGCAAACATAGTACGCTCACCTCAGTCCAGGCTGCGCTGGACGACGCGGTCGAGCGAATGTGGGACGGCACCAGGGTCTCCAAGGTGACCCCATCTAACTTGCCAATCTGCCCGAGGGCATCGGCTGAGGCTTCAAAGGCGTCCAAACTGCAGTCGGTGTGTCGGACCGAGGTCTCGGGAGACTTTGATTGATGATGCAATGAGCGGATAATGTTCAGAATATTATTTCGCGCAACATGGGCATTTCTCTCGAAATGTACGCCGTGCCATGGAGTTGACAGAAAGTACAAGATGCCACATCGTCGAATCACACAAACCGATTTCGATAAGCTCACCGACGCTTTGGCGTTCGAGAGCCAGTACGCAGTTGTCGACTATCGGATGTACAATGATCTTGCGAAAGCAGCCGAAGAGAACGAAATCGTCGTGAACCAGTCAAGGGCATTCTGGACGACAACGATCGCTGCTCACTTGAACTCAGCCATCCTGCGACTGTGCCGAATCTACGATCACCAAGTGAGCGCAATGAGCCTGTTAAAATGGCTGACGTTGATCAAGCAGAACCCGAAGTGGCTTCGCGAGCCTGCCGCCCCTAGTCAGCTCGAAGAAGACATCAAGTACGCCAGCAACGGAAACCCGAAGGTAGTGAACCTCACGAAGTATCGTGGACACGTCGTAGCCCATTTAGGCCAGAACTACGTCCTAGACATCCGCAACACCCGTGGATCATTCAAGCTTACCTACGGCGACTTAGAGGAACTTGTAGAGAACGGGCTGAAGATCGTCAACCGGTACGGGGCACTCTACAAAGGCCATACGTGGTCGGCAAATATGGTCGGGGCCGACGACTACAAGTTCGTGTTTGAGGAGCTGAAGCAGGTGATCGAGCGGAAGCGTACCGAGATAGATGCCAAAATCCAGAAGCACGAGAAGGAATGAGAAGTCAGCACATCTTCGACCTGCATCGGTAGCAAAGTCAGAAGGGCGCCTTCACGAGATGAATGAATCACTTGCGCGCTTCGGTCACATCGACCGACGTTCGCGGGCCTTTGGTTTACGTGACACAAGCCGAGTAGGGTCCGCTGTGCGGACTGATGGCGGCAGTGTCCAGATCGCATGCAGATGATCGGGCAACAACACCATGGCGGCGATATCCAACGGCCATCGCTGTTTCGCTTCACAATGGATGGTCTCAAGCAATCGCACCGCGGCGAGTTCTCCAAGCACCGTCACATTCAGTTCCGTTTTAACGGTGAAAAAAGACGTGCCGCCGGGAATGAAAGCGCGTCGATCGTTGGGCATCCAGACACGGTACCCCGAAGGCTTTGGTCCGCACAGCAGACCCTACATGGATCAGCGAGACAACCGCTGATGCAGGCAAACCTTGCTTCGATTTCCCACGGCCAGCGATCAAAGCCCGAATTCTGCGTCCCTTCCCTGTTTCTCCTCCGCAAATGATGTTCAATTTGACACCCCGGGGGGCACGGGTATATTGAGCTGTTTGGCGCGTTGCCACCATTCGCGGTTCGTGGAGACGTGCAATCGTTGTTGGCCGCGAGATTCGAGTAGCTAGATGGGGAACGGCTTACTGGTGGAAGACCGATCTGCCATTGAAAAGGCTGACGTCCTGATCGAGGCGCTTCGCTGGATTCGCCAGTTTCGCGACAAGGTCACCGTCATCAAGCTGGGCGGCAGCGTGATGGAAGATGCCGAAGCGATGCGGCATCTGCTGATCGACATCGTCTTCATGGAGTCTGTCGGCATGCGGCCGGTCGTCGTGCATGGCGGCGGGAGTGCCATCAGTCGCGCCATGGCCGACGCCGAAATCGAGCCAAAGTTCATCCAGGGTCGGCGGTATACCAACGCGGCCACGCTCGAAATCGTCGAGCGGGTGTTGGCCGGCGAGACAAACAGTAACATCGTCGATTCGATCAACCGTTTTGAAGGGGCTGCCGAGCGGCTGAGCTTCAGTACGACCAATGTGCTCTTCGGTCGTCAGCTTCAACTGGATGATCGCGACGGATCGCCGATCGATCTTGGTTTCGTCGGTGAAGTGACCCGTGTCGACCACACCAAGATTCTGGAGCTGTGTGCCCGGGGCGTTGTGCCGGTGATTCCCTCGATGTGCCTGTCGGACGACGGCGCGGGAGAGAAGTTCAACGTCAATGCCGACACGGCAGCCACGGCGGTGGCGCTGGCGATGGATGCCGAAAAGTTGGTCTTTCTCAGCGACGTGAACGGAGTTCGCCGCGACAAAGATGACCCGGATTCGCTGATCCATTCGCTTCACGAAAGTGAGGCCCGTGAGTTGATCGCCAGTCGTGCCATCGAAGCCGGCATGATCCCCAAGATCGAGGCCTGCCTGGATATGATCGAGCGCGGGGTCCGTAAAATACACATCATCGACGGGCGGTTGCGGCACTCCCTGCTGTTGGAGATCTATACCAGCCGCGGCGTGGGGACCGAAATCGTCCACGATCGCTGACCTTCGAACGCGATCCCCTCACGTTATGTGAGACATTGTGAGGCAGCGCGAACCTGCATCGGCTCCAACGAATCATTCCAACACGGCACGCGTGCTGAAATTTGAGTCCAATCAAGAAAACCTGTATGGGGGAGAACTCCCGTGGCAACGACATCCCCGACTTCTTCAACCGATGTGAAGGCACTCTTCGATCGGTATGTGATTCCGAACTATGTCCGCTATCCGCTGGCACTGGTTCGCGGCGAAGGCTCTCATGTGTGGGATGCGGAGGGTCGCCGCTACCTCGATTTTTTCCCCGGCTGGGGATGCAATCTGTTGGGCCACTGTCCGCCGCGCGTGGTCGAGGCTGTACAGGAGCAGGTTGCCACGCTGATACACGTCCCCAACACTTGGTATACCGAGTGCCAAGGCCGCTGGGCCGAGATGCTGAGCGAACGAAGCTTTGGCGCTCAGGCGTTCTTCTGTAACTCCGGCACGGAAGCCAACGAGGCAGCCATCAAGCTTGTGCGCTTGCACAGTCCGAAGCAGCGCTACAAGATCATCACCTTCGAGGGAGGGTTCCACGGCCGCACACTGGGAGCCACGACCGCCACGGCCCAGCCAAAGTTTCACGAGGGCTTGGGCCCACTGATGGCCGGCTTTGTCTACTCGCCCTATGGTGACTTAGACGCCGTGGCGAAGCGGATCGATGATGAGACGGCCGCCATCATGATCGAGCCCATCTTGGGTGAGGGCGGCATACGGATTCCACCGGCCGGTTATCTGGAAGGCCTGCGTCGATTGGCCGACGAACACGAACTGCTGCTGGTCTTCGACGAGGTCCAGACAGGCTGTGGTCGCACCGGCAAGTGGTTTGCCTATCAGCACACCGACATTCAGCCAGACATCATGACATTGGCCAAGGCAATCTGTGGCGGAATCGCCGGCGGTGCGCTGCTCACCACCCCGGAGATCGCTCCCAGCTTGCGACCAGGCATGCACGCCGCGACGTACGGAGGCAATCCGATTGCCGCCAGCGCCGGCATTGCCGCGATTGAAACGATCGAAGAAGAAAACCTGCTGGAGAATGTCGATCGCGTGAGCGCCGTATTCCAGTCGCGGCTCGAAGCCTTGCAACAGCAGTGCGAGCTGGTTCGTGAGGTTCGCGTCTTGGGGCTTATGATTGGCATCGAGCTTGCCGTGGAGGGCGGACCGGTCGTCAGTGCATGTATGGAGCGTGGTTTGCTAATCAATTGCACGCAAGGCACCGTCTTGCGATTGCTGCCGGCCATGAACCTGACCGAGGACCAAGCCAACGAGGGCTGCGATATTTTGGCCGAAGTGATCAAGCAGTTGGAAGCCTGACACGGACTGGCGTTTGCGTGAAATTGGGAGCTTCCAGTACCGTGAAAGTGAATATAGAAAGTCCGTGTCAAATGCGACACCTCATCACACCCACCGACCTATCGGACTCGATGATCGAACGGATTTTTGCGATCACCGAAGACCTGAAGACGAAGTACGCCGCCGGGCTCCGCGAGGTGATTCTGCCCGGCCGGGTGATGGCCATGTTGTTTGAAAAGCCTTCGCTAAGAACGCGCGTCAGCTTTGAAGCCGCGATCGCCAATCTTGGCGGCAGTAGTCTGTTCTTGGGAGACGATGTCGGCTGGGGGTCTCGCGAAAGCGTGGCCGACTTTGGGCGCGTGCTGAGTGAGTATGTCGACGTGATTATCGCACGCACCAA
>CAZNXE010000093.1:0-18005 GCA_964576465.1 uncultured Planctomycetaceae bacterium | reverse complement strand
GACCCAAAAGAATATGTCGACCGCATGGCCGCGGAATTTCGCGAGGTTTGGGATGCGCTGGATATCTCCTACGACGGGTTCATTCAGACGAGTGAGACACGCCATACCGAGGGCTGCCAGAAGTTCATCCAGAAGGTTTACGACGCGGGAGACATTTATAAACGGAACTACGAGGCGCTGTACTGCGAAGGGTGTGAGGAGTTCAAGACAGCCACGCAGTTGACCGAAGACGGACATTGCCCGAATCATCCGAATCGTGATTTGCGACACGTACAAGAAGAGAACTACTTCTTCCGCCTTTCCGCCTACGGTGATCGATTGCTCGAGTTGTACGAGCAGCGGCCCGAGTTCATTCAACCCGAGACGCGCCGCAACGAAATCATCAGCCTGGTTCGTGGTGGCTTGGAAGATGTATCGATCAGCCGCCGAGATTTCACCTGGGGCATTGATATTCCTTGGGACGCAGAGCACAAGATCTATGTGTGGTTCGATGCGCTGCTTAACTACATCACTGGCATAGGCTATGGAACGGATGAAGAAGCCTTCGCCAAGCGATGGCCCGCGGATGTGCACTTCATCGGCAAGGACATCACACGTTTTCATTGCGCCTTGTGGCCGGCCATGCTGTGGAGCGCCGGCGTCGAACTTCCACGAACCGTATTCGCGCACGGGTTCGTCTATCTCAAGGACGAAACAACCGACGAAGTGCAGAAGATCTCCAAGTCATTGGGCAATGTGATCGAGCCGATGGACATCATTCGTGCTTTTTCAAGCGATGCGTTTCGCTTTTACTTCATGCGCGAGTGCCCGTTCGGCGGCGATGGCGAGTTTAGCTATGCCCGCTTTGCCGGTTGCTACAACGCCGATCTGGCCAACAATCTTGGCAACCTGTTTAGCCGCACGTTAAGCATGGCATTGCGCTACTTCGATGGCGTGCTACCCGATTCCAAGTCGATCAAACCCACCGACGTGTTCGGCGAGATCGACTTAGGCGAGATCGTCAGTAGTGTCACGGCCGATATCGAGGCCTGCCGCTATAACCTCGCGCTGGAAACCATATGGCGCAACGTGCTGGACCGTGGCAATCAATACATCGAACAGCACAAGCCGTGGCAGTTGGCCAACGAAAAGAAGCCTGAGTACGATCTCAAGGCGTGTGGCCATGTGCTCACGAACTTGGCCGAAGCGCTTCGTGTGGCGGCTATTTTGTTACGACCGTTTTTGCCGCGTGCCAGCGAGACAATCTATGCTGGCTTCAACTATTCGTCGCCGTTTGATGAAGCGGATTTCGCACAGATTGTCAATCGACCCCCACAGACTGAAGACCTTCGCGTAACCGTACCGCTGAACGAAGCCGGCAAGATCGAACCGCTGTTTCCCAAGATCGATCCTGGCAAGAAGAACTAGCAACGGATACCGCCGGGCGTTTCAAGGATGAGGTGCCGCCGATGGATGTTCCTATTCTCAGATGGTTCTCAAGGCCAATCGTGCGATGGACGATCGCGCTCATCGTGTCGGTGGTGCTTGTGCCTATCGTCGTGCGTGCCGACGACGATGCAAGGCGGGCCGCGCAATCGACCGCCCGCAAGGCGATGTTTGACGATGCGGAATTGGCCGACGTTGTCTTTCTTGATCCGATGCGTGGCTGGGCCGTTGGCGACCGCGGAGTCATTTGGCAAACCCTCGACGGCGGTCGCCACTGGCGATTACAACAAGCCGACGTGGACTGCCGCCTCGAGTCCATCGATTTCGCGGATGACCGTCACGGTTGGATTGCCGGCGGTTGGACCGAACCGTTCAGCGGTGTGTCGCGCGGCGTTCTGCTGCGAACTTCCGACGGCGGCAAACATTGGCATCCCGAGCGCATCGGCGCGCTACCTTGTCTGCATCGTGTGAAGTTCTTCGACGCCGACCGCGGCGCCGCGATTGGCGACCCCTCGTCGATGTATCCCTCGGGCGTGTTCATTACCGACGACGGGGGGCGAAGCTGGACGCCCCTTCCGACCGAGGAACCGCAGCGTTGGGTTTGCGGCGACTTTCTCGACCCTGCCATCGGCGCGCTTGCCGGCGAACGTGCAACGCTCGCCACCGTTCGTCAGCGCTCGCTTGTCGCTAGCACCAGCCCGAATGTCGGCCTGCGTGGTCTTGCTGCCCTGGAACTCAACAGCGATGGTCGCGGTTGGCTGGTTGGTGAAGGGGGTTTGGTATTCAACACGACGAACATCGGTCAATCTTGGCAACTTCCAGCGGCCGAATTGCCCGACGAAGTTCGCCGCGGCTTCGATTGGTCGGCCATCGCACAACATGGCGCGCACGTATGGATTGTCGGCTCGCCCGGCTCGCGTGTGCTGCACAGCGCCGATGGTGGCCAAAGTTGGGCAGCACAAAACACCGGACAGAGTCTGCCGCTGCACGGTGTGGCGTTTGTCGACGATCGACACGGTTCGGCGGTTGGTGCCTTGGGAACCATTCTCACGACTTCCGACGGTGGAGAGTCGTGGCAGCGAAGCCGAAACGGTGGAACCAGGGCGGCCTTTCTTTGTCTGTACGGCGAGGCGGATCAAATCCCGTGGGAACTGTTGGCTCAACTTTCTGGCGAAGATGGCTATTTAGGCGCGGTTGAGATTCTCAATCGACGCCCTTCGACCATCGAATCGGGCCGCGGTTTAGACTCTCATCTGCTACATGAGGCCACGGTGTCGGTTGGCGCGAGTGCCGGCGGCACATCGTGGCAGTTTCCGCTTGGCCAGCGCGGCATCGGTCTGGACGCCAACCGCTTGGTGCAAGCTTGGAACGAAGCCAACGACGGCGACGCGATTGGAAAGCTGGAAGAGCACATCGTGCAACAGATACGTATGTGGCGCCCTGAGATTATCTTGACACACGCGCCATCGACCGAAGGCGACGACCTGGTGGATCATCTGCTGAATCAGGTGGTACTCCGTGCTGTCGAGGCAGCAGCCGACTCGACGCGGTTCTCCGACCAACTCACCTACATCGGGCTTAGCCCGTGGCGGATCAAGAAAGTCGTGGCTCCCGTACTTCCCGGTCAGCAGGGCACATTACAGGTCATCAAGTCGACCTTCGCGCCACGACTCGGACGTACGCTAGCCGCCCAGACGTTGACTCCGCGTGGCATTCTCGCGCTTCCCGAGGACACCGCTGGAGAGATGCTCGGTTTCTGGCTGCTCCTCGATCACATTCCCCAGCAGCGTGGCCGCCACGATTTTTTTAGTGGCATTATGTTGCATCCCGGCGGCGAGGCCCGGCGCACACTCGGCGAGACTGTCACACTGTCGCGTGATGTGCGGCAAGCCGCGAATCGCCATCGCAACTTGAAAGCGATCCTCGAACGACTGGAAAAAGAACCCGAAGCCGGCGACCGCTATTTGGCCGGTTTGGGCCCCTTGTTGGATGATCTGGAACCCAACAGCGCGGTCGATTTGCTGAACCGGCTGGCCCGAAAGTATCACCGCACAGGGCGTTGGTCGCTTGCCGCCGAGAGCTATTCGCTACTGGTCGAACAGTCGCCCGATCATCCGCTTGCCGGAGAGGCGCTGGTGTGGCTGTTGCACTATTGGTCCAGTGGTGAAGCTGCTTGGCGGATGCACCAAGACACTCCCCAAGCGGCCCGAGACGATCCCGCGCTGGCATCAATGACATTACGACAGGTCTTGCCGGAAGCCGGGTCGACCGAAACACCGGCCGTTGGTCCTGTCGCCCGTATCGAACCTCCGAGCGCGGCGGACATTGCCACGACGCTTCCGGGTGATCGAGCTGATCGAGCGGCGGAGATCGGGAAGCGAATCATGGCGCGAGACCCGGCGCTGTTTGAACATCCGCGCGTGCGATTTCCCCTGGCCGTCGCGCATCGCAAACAAGGATACGCACGACAAGCAGAGCGTTTCTATCTCGCAACGCGGCGAGGGCGGCCTCACGATGCCTGGTGGGCATGCGCCGAGAGCGAACACTGGCTGACGGATCCTAAGACGGTTCCGCCGAAAGCGATTTGGAATTGCTCCGTCGCCGTTGGCAAACCGCGGCTCGACGGAAATCTGGACGATCCGCTTTGGCAGCGGTCTGAGAAAGTCGCCCTATCGAGTCCCTTGGGCGATGATGCCACTTGGCCGGCGGTTGTTCGTGTGGCCTACGATCGCGAATACCTGTACTTGGCCGTCAGTTGTCGCGAGGTTGCCGACTTTCAGTACACCGATGCAGACGGTCCTCGACCACGCGACCCTGATCTTTCTAAACAAGATCGAATCGAGCTTTATCTCGACCTGGACCGCGATTGGGCCACCGCCTATCGATTGGTGATCGATCATCGCGGTTGGGTTGCCGAGGATTGCTGGGGCGACACAAGCTGGGATCCAACGTGGTATGTCGCGGCAGAACGTAGGGGGGGAAACTGGCACGTCGAAGCTGCCATTCCGTGGAATCAATTGGCTGCGGAGCCCCCCCAACACCACGACGTGTGGGCAATCGGTGTGCAGCGAATCGTTCCAGGTGTCGGATTTCAGTCGTGGAGTAAGCCCGCGGCTCCAGAAGTTGTGTTGCAAGGGATGGGGTTCTTGATTTTTCAGTGACGTCGCAGCCGCCCGGGGAGGAGAATCGAAGGCTCTTGAACCACACGCCGCTTGCGGAATAGCGCGCCATCTGGCTATTCTGATTGCGATCCCGAGCAATGAGGAGCACACGTGGCGTACGTCATCGGTACGGACGAGGCAGGTTACGGTCCGAATTTGGGTCCGCTGGTAATCGCCGCCACGTTGTGGCGCACAGCGGATGAACTTCCCGCTGACAAGTTCGACGAACGTCTCCGGCAGAACATTGCCCAAAGTGAGCGGACCGGCGGTAGTTCATCAAAGGGCGGTCGCCTCGTCCTCGCCGATTCCAAACAGCTTTACCATGCGGGCGGTTCGCTTGCGGCACTTGAATCGGGCGTGTTGGCAGCCGTTGCGACGTGGAGCGATCTGCCGACCACAGGACGCGACTTGTGGGCGGCTTTGGCACCCGAGGCGATCTCTCAAATCGACGAACTTCCTTGTCAGGCGGCCTTCGATGTCGAGCTTCCGACGGCGAGCGGCATCGACGCGATCGATCGGAATACTCATACGCTGCGCGATGCGTTCGCTTCTGAAGAAGTGCGGCTGGATCGCATTGCGGCGACCGCCTTGTTTCCCGCGAAGTTCAATCGTCGCATCACTGAATTGGGGTCCAAGGGAACCGCGCTTTCGGAGGCGACGATCGCGCTGATTGCCGATCTGCTTGATTCGATTGATGACGGTGCGGTATCAATCGTTTGCGACAAGCACGGGGGGCGGAACCGGTATGGCGATCTCTTACAACGACAGTTTCCCGATGCATGGATCGAAGTTCGCCGCGAAAGCCGTCCGGCAAGTATTTATCGATTTGGATCGCCGGCCCGACGTGTGGAAATCTGCTTTCGCACATCCGCCGAAGAACATGCGGCTCCCGCGTTGGCTTCGATGACAGCAAAATACTTGCGAGAGTTGTCGATGGCGGCCTTGAATAAGTTTTGGCGCCGACACTTGCCCGACCTGAAACCGACGGCAGGATATCCAGTCGATGCCCGGCGTTTCAAAACGGCGATTGCCGAGGTGCAGGAAAAGCTGGGAATCGACGATCATCTTCTGTGGCGATGTCGATAGCCCAGGGCTCAGGAGTAACCGCGATGCTTTACATAGTGCGACACGCGTGGGCTGGCCACTATGGCGACCCGGACTATCCCGACGACAAGAAGCGTCCGTTGACCGAGGAGGGTCGCGACCGATTTCGCCGGGTGATCGACACGCTTGCCGAGCGGGGTTTTCAGCCGGGGATCATTGCCACTAGCCCGTTGGTTCGTTGTCGCCAAACGGCCGAAGTGATCGCTCAATGCGTGCATGGCAATCCGCAAGTCGTTGCGTTAGACGCCTTGCAACCTAGTTCGGACCTGACTGAATTGATCCACTGGACCAATCAGCAAGACATCGGCGATGTGGCCTGGGTAGGACATGCTCCCGACGTCGGGCAGATGGTCGCATCGTTAATCGGCAATGGCGAGGCAGGCATTCGCTTCGCGAAAGGGGCCGTGGCGGCCATTGAATTTACCGACAAAGCTGCCACGCGACACGGCGTGCTCCGCTGGCTGCTGACCGCAAGAATGCTAGGCTGCTAGCCAATCGCTTGGGGTGCCACTGGCTCCGCCAGTGCCCGCATGCCGCGTCTTTTAAACTCGGGCACTGGCAAAGCCAGTGGCACCTAACTCCAAGACTAACAATTGAAGACGCAGTAGGCTGCTAGCCAATCGCAAGTCCACATTACGGCGTTTCGCTGGGTGTTTCCTCGTCAACGGTTTCTTTTTCATCAACCGATTCGGGTTCCTCGGGAATCGCATCTTCGTCCGCTGGCTTGTCTTCCGGAGACGTATCAGGTGCCGCTTCATCTTCAGGCTTATCTTCTTTGGCGGGTGGCGGCTCGAATACAACGCCTTGCGACGTGTCCTCCACTTGGTTGTCTTCGCGCCAAGGCTTCTCCTCTTCGTAGCTGGCAGCCTCATTGTCGATTTCTTCGACAAGACGCTCGGGAGATTTTTCCTTGGCCTTGCCGATCCACTTTCGGGCAGCCTCGAAATCGCCCAACTCTGCATGTGCCGCCGCGAGGGTGCTCAAGATGTAGGCTTCTTCGTACTCAGAGACTTCGCAGGCCTCGGTTGCCAGTTCCAACGACCGCTGACCATTGCGAATGGCATCGTCCTCGGAAGTGGCCAAGAGCCACGCCAAATTATTCAATACGCCCGCGGACTTGGGATTCAACTGCAAGGACTTTTCATAATCGGCAATGGCTTCGGTCTGCTTGCCGATTGACATCAGGGCGTCGGCCCTTGAGTGGTATACCAACGCCAGACCGTCGTTCAGTTCCAAGGCAGCGGTGAACGCGGCAACGGCGTCGCTCACGCGGTTGGCTTGTCGGTACAAGACACCTAGTTGAAGCAATATCTCGGCGTTGTTGGGAAGCCGTTGTTGTAAGACTTCGACGACGCCCAACGCCTCGTCAACTTTGCCGGAAGAGAGTAACAAGTTGGCTTCCATTTGAATGGCCGGAAGAAAACTAGGCTGCAACTTCAAGGCCCTTCGCACGTCGGCCAACGCACGATCAAGATCGTTGAGTGCTTGATAGCAACTCGCCCGCAAGACCAAGGCCAAGGGGTTGGTTGCCACCACCAAGATTGATTTATCCAAATCGTTGATGGCTTCCTTGAACTGCTGCTGTCTGATGAGCTGGCGAGCGCGATGGATGTAGGCCGTGGCGAAACGGGGCTGAATCTCGATCGCTTTCCCCAGGGCTTCCATGGCCTCTTCGTGGCGCCCCAGTGCTCCAAGAGTTACGCCGCGCGCCTCCAAGGTCTCTGGGTCGTTTGGTTCTAGTTCAAGTGCCGCATCGAAATCGGCCAACGCGGTTTCCGCGTCGCCAGACTCGACATGAAGTTGACCTCGACGCCGCAAGGCAACGGCTTCTTGCGGGTTCGCTTTAAGTGCCGCATTGTAGTCGGCCAGCCGCGCATCGCGATCGTCTTGCACATCGCCGCGAGCCGTTAGAATCTTCGCCCGTTCGTTGTCGGCCTCGACAAGTTGCAGCGCCGCGGTCAGCGCTTCTCGGGCTGCTTCGCGATCGCCGCCGGGGAGCGAGAGCAGTCGCCCCAGCAGGTACTGGGCATCCATTTTCGTGGGATCGAGTTCCGTCACGCGACGAATGTCGGCCAGCGCCACTTGGATCAACCTGGGCAATTGCTGGGCGACCCTGGGATTGGTGGGCGAGGTTCTGAAAATCGCGACTCCCAGGACATTGGCCCGTTGCATCAACGCGGAGATCAGCAGCCCTTCGGCGAACTCGGTATTTTCCTCGTCAAGCCCGGCATCGATCGCCTGCTGCACAAGCTCGATGACCTTGCCCAACTCAGGCAGCGTATTGGCCGACAGCTTGGTCTCGATCGCCTGATCCAGCAGGGGGGCGCCTTCGTTATCCGCACTTGCTACGAGCGGTACGAGTGCGATCGCGATAGTCAACAGAATTGAGCGGAACAGCATGGTGGCATCTCATCAGTTCGAGGTATACAGATCCGTGTCGTACGGCGGCCCGTGAATGCCGCAAGACATGTCTGAGCGCTCTGTTTCCGAAGATCCATTATGACGATGCCGGCTCGAAAACGCCACGTGGATTGGCGATCGGGTCAAATGGGTGCCGGGATGTCGCGCCGACTGAACACCACGGCCGCGACCACGTAGGCCGCCGTGCCCAATGCCAGCAGAATACTGTTGTATCCCAAGGCGGCCATCCAGGCATCGTTTGTGTCGTGCAGCGTGTGCGTAATCAGCCGCTGCGGTTCGTAGGCTCCCAAGAACGTGAAATATCGCAAGAATCCAAGCTGATCGGTCGTGCGAGACATGACTTTCAGGATCAATCCCAGCACATAAAAGCCTCCGACCACCCCGATTGTTCGCCAGCGATAACTGTCCATCGCCGAGGCCATGGTGGCCACCCCAGCAATGAAGAACGTTACCGAGAACAAGTTGGTGGCCGCCGGCAGAAAGGCCATCGGGCTGACGGTCTCGCCAAGGTCGACGGTCAGCACTCCGGCGCTGGTTCCCAGCCAAGCGGCGGTTGCCAGCAGTGCGGCCCCCACAATAGTCACCGTGGCGTGTGTTAGTAGCACGCTTAGACGTCGCACGGGCAAGGCCAGCAACATTTCCATCGAACCTCGGCTGATCTCGCCAGAAACGACGTCAGAACCTCGCGAGATGCCCCACACGGCCGAAGTAAACACAATCACCGGATCGACGTAGCCCAAGCCAATCCGCCCAGCCACGGTGGCAACTTCGTCAATCGGCGCGCCTAAAACGCCCGAGATCTCGCTGGGCAGTGCTTGCAGAAAATCGTAGAGCGGGCCGAGCTTCACCAGGCTCGTGATCCATACGAAGATCCACATGAACGAAAACACTAGCAAGAACGACGCAGCGAACAACAGCCGAGCCTCGATGATTGCTTTGGTCCACAGTGTGCGGTTCATTCGAGACCTCGTGGATGAAATCGATCGTAAATCGCCCGTAGGCCAACCGGTTCGATGCGAACCTCGTCCAACGGCAGTGTGGCGAGCCAGCCCAGCAGCGGCGAGAGTTCGCCAGGAGTCAGGATCACCACCTGCCCATCGTCGCGAGAATCGATTTCCAATCCCTCGGCAATGTCAGCCGGCGGCGGCAACATCGGCCCCGTTAGCCGGCCGCGGATGCGGTGTTGGCGGCGCAGTTCGCTCATGAGTTGGGTCTGCACCAACTCACCGCGACGAAGGATCGACACGCGATCGCACACCAGTTCGATTTCAGAAAGCACATGCGACGACAGAATGATCGTCTGTCCGGCAGTCGCCGCATCGCGAATCATATCGAGAACCGTGCCACGGACGGTCGGGTCGAGGTTCGCCGTCGGTTCGTCCAGAATCATCAGCGGGCAGTCGACCGACATCACGATCGATAGTGCCAGCTTGTGCCGCATGCCGGTCGAGCAGTTGGCCACCGAACGCGAGAGATCGAGTTCTAATCGATCGGCCAGATCCAACGACCGTTGCAAGCTGGCCCGCGGCCGGGCGTCGGCGAAGAATCGCAACACGTCGCGGCCGCGCATTTGGCGAAACAACCGAGCCTCGCCCGGCAGATACGAAACTTGAGCGTGGACCGCGAGCGATTCGCGATAACAGTCGAGCCCCAAGACACTGGCCGACCCTTGAGTCGGATGTAGGAAACCCATCAACAGGCGAATCAAGGTTGTTTTGCCCGCGCCATTGGGGCCCAAGAGACCAAATATTTCGCCGGTGTAAACTTGCAGCGAGCAATCTCGTAACGCCGCAAGGCCGTTGTAAGTCTTGCCCAACGACCGTGTTTCGACGAGCGTTTTCGTTGCCTGTTCGCGATCGGCCTTCATGCCACACTTCGCTTCATCATGGCCAGTCCGGTCTTGGCCACTTCAAGAGGATCTTGCTTCCAATAACTTGGATTGAATAGCTCCAACGACAAGCAACCGCTCCAGGATTTCTCTCGCAATTGATTGGCGATCGCCTGCAGGTCCATGATTCCTTGGCCACAATGAACGCGGTGGGCGTCGGTTTGTTCGCTCCGCGGTGGTTCCCGGGGCGCGTCATTCCAATGGAAGCACGAAATGTGATCGGCAGGGACCGCGTCCAACGTCTCGGGCTTTGTACCGCCGCGGAACATGTGCCAGACATCGGGGGTGACCGTGCCTTCGGAACGGGCCGCTCCCGAGCAAATGGCCCACGCCGCTTCCAAGGTGTTGATGCCGTCTACGAATCCCAAAAATTCGACCGACGCTGGAACGCCACGTGCGACACTCACCTCAAGCAGTTCGCTGTAGCGGTCAATCGCCATCGGCAACGGCACGACTTCTCGCGGCGGGCTGGCAACAATTCGACGCACACCCAACTCTCGGGCTACGTCTAGCCTCCGCCGCGCTTCCTCCATTGCCTTCTGGAACCGCTGTTCATCGGCATCACACCAGCCACGCAAGTAGATCATGCTGGGGCGGTCGAGCCCCCAATGATCGAGCGCCTTGACCACATCGCCCAGCGGATGCCCGGCTTCCAGATACTGCTCGACGTCGGTAATCCATAGCTCGATCGCATCGTAACCCGCTTCGCCAGCGATGCGGATCTTGTCCATCAGGCTTGCCGGTCGAATGGTGCTGGTGTTTAGCCCAAAGGTGAAGTCGGCCATCGAGTTGTCTCGCGGGTGAAAATGTCGGTACGAATAAGGATAACGATGCGGCTGATGCTACTGCCATTCTCCGACAGCCGGCGCCGGTTGACAAGCCGTGCCGAGGCATGATGTCGCAGCCGTGGGGCGCCTCAAGAGACCTTTATCATCACTCGTCGGAAGGTTTTTCGATAGCAGGCTGGTTGAGAGTCAGCATTCCGCGTGAGGCGAATACTCGGTAGTAGCCGAAGTCCGCGGTTGCTGGCAGCGATTTCAGTGTTTCGGTCGTCAGCCCCGTTTGGGCGGCCAGTTGGTCGTATCGGGGAAGCGGGGGCAAGACCAAGAAGACGCGGGCTAGTGTTTCGCGGCTAGGCGATTCCCTCAGGCGGCCTCTCTCGACACCCAATTGGGTCATATACCAGCGCAAGTTCACCATGTCCGCGTCGTCGAAACAGACTAGATAGGGCTGATTGCGAGGAACGGTACGCCGGAGATAGGCCGCTACTTGCGAAGGATGGTAGTTGGCCGCGTAGTAATTGTAATAGCCGTCTTGCGCGAACCGTTGTTGGCAAACCTCGGCAAGTCGCAACGGATAGGTTGCCAGCCAAGGAATCGTCGCCACCGCCAACAGCAACATGCTGATCGCGGACAACATGACTGACCGCGGCGCGGGTCGGTTTCGCCATTGTGCCCACCAAGTCAACAAGGCCCGAGTTCCCTCGACGACTAGCCATGCCATGGTCACTGCTACAAATGGTAGTAACGGGCTATAGACGCGCACGAAAGACGATATCCCCAAAATGGCCGTAACAAGAAACGGCACAACGAACATGACGGAAACGATCCACACGAGAACCCTGAAGGAAGTTGTTTCCTCGGCCCCATCGCCGTTCTTGGAAACGATCTTGCCGCTTGACCACCCGTGCCGAATCAAAGCGGTAAGTCCAATGCCCGCGATGGGGATCAAGAAGACGAAATCGTGCAGGGCGGCCCAATAGAAGCGACCGGCGAGCCGGAGTGTGCTTGCCCAGGTGCCGGTTACCTCATCAGAGCGCGCTGCCAACACTTGCTCGAAGATCGGCGCGTACAACAGCGCTGCAATTAAGGCAGCGACAGCCCACGTTACTAGCTCGACCACAACCGCGTGCCAGGAACGAGAGACATACCATCGTGCGCCGATGGCCGCGATGGCCACGCAAGCGGCAAAGATTGCGTTGCTAGGAATGGTGTAAACGAGCGCCACCGCAGCAACGACCATCGCCAAGGAGCGCCCCCATGACCGCGCCCCACCTTGCACGACAAGCAACCCCAACGCGGCTGCCAGGCACATTGATAACGAGTAGCCGCGTACTTGCATGGTGTGGCCCAGGAACATTTGATTGAGCCCCAACGCCACGACCGACGCGGAACCGAGCGCCACCCCGCCCGAGGTGCGACCGATATAGAACACGCACACCAGTGACACCATGGAGCACGCCAGCGACGGCAAGCGAAGCGAGATGTCTTGCAAAGAGATTGTATAGAAGGGCCGCAACAACATGGCGAACAGTACATGGTTGTTGGGCGCCGAGTAGTCGGTGGCGATGGCCGCAAACGACTGTTCGGCATACGAGAGCGTATAGATTTCGTCATACCACAGGTCGTCGCCCAGCCGGATGAAGCACAGCGCCGCTGGCACGATGCACGCGAGCATCAGCCAGGGGATGTCGAACCTTCGGACGAAACGTTTCGCCGGGCCGATTGAAGGAGCGACCGCATGGCTTCGCGCCGCGTGTTGCGAGGCGTCGGACGCATGCGCTCGACGACGACCGTGACGTTTGGCCATGGCCATCCTTTATGTCGCGATGATCGGTCGCCGCGGGGAAAAGAACGTTAGTGATTGAACAAGAACGCGGGACTGTTCAGCAGTGCCCACGTAAGATCCTGTGTGCCTTCGAGGCGATTCTCACTCTCGCGAATCGCGGCCACGCCCGTCTCGACTTCTTTCTCGGTTGGGAAGCGACACAGAATCGAGAGGAACAACTCCTCGACAACCCTGGCATCGTCCTCGTGTTCGCTCACAATGCTGGAAATACGGTTCTCGGGTGCCACGATGGCGTCGGAAATGACGGGGCCGTTGATTAGTGCCAACGCTTGCGACAACATCATGCCGCCGCTGCGTTCGCATTCGCAGGCACTTTCCCGTGGCGGTCGGCCGAACAGATCGAGAAACCCACCGGGCAGCTTCGTCGAAGAGTCGGCCAATTGAACTGCCCGATATCCACTTGGCACCCCGGGCAGTTTGCCGTTGGCGCCGGTGGCCTGTTGAATTGCATCGTACAGCGTTTCGGCCGGCAAGCGTCGCACGATTGCGTGGGAGTAGTTGATCTCGTCGTCTTTGTTCAAGGGATTGGTATCGACGGTGTGTTGGTAGGTGTGCGATTTGCAAATCGTGCGAATGAGTTCCTGCACGTTGAAGCCACTCGCGACGAATCGTTGGGAGAGTTCAGTCAGTAATTCGGGATTGGTCGGCGGGTTACCGGCGCGGATGTCGTCGACCGGTTCGATAATGCCCGCGCCTAAGAGGTAGCTCCAAGTGCGATTGGCGAAGCTGGTGGCGAAGTATTGGTTCTCTGGCGAAGTGACCCACGTGGCGAATTGTTCGCGTCGATTCGCTCCCTCAGGCGCCACGTCGCCATGAACGTAGGGGAAGGCCGGGGCGACATTCGCACCAGTGATCGGTGAGACAACCTCACCCCGTCCGACGGTGTCGAACACGATTTCCTCACCTGGATTGACGCCTTTCTTGCGACCCACCTGGGCAAAGAACGCCGAGAGATCGTAATATTGCTCTTGCGTCCACCGCTCGAAGGGATGGTCGTGGCACTTGTTGCAATTGAAGCGAACGCCGAGGAACAGTTGCGTCGAATTCTCCATCGTTACCGTTGGCTCGCGAAGCGTTCGGTAATACGAGGCCGGGGGATTCAAGTAGGTGGAACCGCTGGCCGTGAGAAACTCATGTGCGAACTTGTCGTAAGGCATATTGCTGGACACCGCATCGTGAATCCACCGCCGGAGGCCCCAGGCCCCCTTCTCGCTTAGAAACTTGCGATTGACCATCAGCAGGTCGGCCCATTTGTTGGTCCAATGCTCGATGTAGTCGGGGCTGCCGATCAGACGATCGATCAGCGCGTCGCGCTTCTCACGCGAGTTTCGCTCGTCGGCTAGAAATGCCCGAATTTCTTCGGGTCGCGGTTGCAGTCCCGTCAGATCGAGATAGAGCCGTCGCATGAACGTGGCATCGGAGCACGTTGGGCTAGGGCGAACCTTGACTTGCTTCAGTTTGTTGTGAACCAGCGTGTCGATGAAGTTGTACTCCGGCACGCTCTCCCAAACGAAGCCACTACGATCGCCCATCACGGTCACGGTGGTCGACGCATAGGCGCCTTCATATCGCGCAAGCACCGGAGATTCTCCGCGACGTAACGCTCGTACAATACCCTTGTCATTGGCTTCGAGCGTGTCGATTTGACCGCTCTCGACGAATGCTTCGGCCGTGACATCGCGTGTGGTGCCGTCGCTATAGGTGGCGATGACGATCATCTGTTGGGCCATTCCCGGCATGGCAATCACCGGGTTTTTCGGCTGTATTTCGATCCCGCTCACGCGAGGTCCGTCGAGCTCGATTCGTACGCCGTCGGCGATCCACTGCCGCAACATTTCGTAGTACGGCTCACCCTCGCGTGTGCGAACGCCGCCCACATGAGGAACATTGCCGGCGGTTTTCAGCAGCATCAAGCTTTCGTCAGGCGCGGCCCGATTGAATCGTCTTCCCGCCAAGTCGTCGGTCAACGCGCCATGATCGGACGCCGGATCGTATCCTCGCAGCGACAGCTTGAAGCCGTTCTTGCCTTGTTTCGCTCCATGGCATGTTCCCGCGTTGCAGCCCAACTTCGAGAGCAGGGGCATGATATCGCGTACAAAGTCGACTTCGTACGGCGCTTCGACTCCCGAAACTTCCAGCGGCACGCTCACCGTGAGCCCGGAAAGGCTCAACGCAATTTGCCCGCTGCCCGAGGTTGCCGCACGGACATGGCCGTGCGATGAAATCTTCACAAGCTCAGGTGTCTGTTGAAACGCGACGATGCGGGTCACATCGATACGCTCGCCCGTGGTCAACTCGGCAAAGACCATCAATTGCGCGTCGTCGAAGCGGTGTTGCAGCGAGATCGACGCGGGGTAGACATCAAGCCGGAGAACCTGCGCCCCTTCGGGAAGTTGTTCGAGGGCTTCCGTCTGTGCGGCGGTCGCATGGTTTGCCAACCAACACGTTGCGATGGCGAACACCACAGCTCGGGAAACCGTCTTCAGCAAGCGGCACATGGTCGTTCCTTCTGGGAGGGGTATCTTTTACGTTGGTTTATTGCGAATTTGCCACGGCGTCGGGCACCATTGGCACGGGAACGAACTCGCGGATGATGGCCCCCGTCGCGGCGTCGTTCAGCCGTACCTTACCGTCAAAGCCGGCGGAAGCGACAACTTTGCCTTCGGGATGAAAGCTGACTGCGTATACCGGGCCGCTTTGCCCTGCACACTTCGCGACGATCTTTCCCTCGTCGGTATGGTACACATGGACCTGCCCGCTGCGGTTGGCACTGGAGGCCGCCACTAGTTGGCTGCCGTCACGACTGAAGGCCACGTCGAAGATCCGTCCCGACATGGCTTCGTAGGGGCGAATCAGATTGTAGTCGTCGCCGATCTTGCGATCTTTGGTGCGATACATTTGGTATAGCTTTGGAATGCCGTCTGCGCCGCCGATCAGCAGTTCGTCTTTCTCCGGCCTTCGATCGACGGCCGCAAGCCCGCCCTTGAGCGCCCCCGGCGTGATGCTGGTGACGTTATCGACGAAACGTTGCGTGGCAACCTCGGTCAACTTCATCGAACGGTCGCGACTTACCGACAGTAGATGCGATCCGTCGATCGAGAAGACGGTATCGAGAACCCAATCGGCGTGGGCTCCTTGAAAAAGCACTTCCTTCCCGGTTTCGGAATCGACCGCGCGAAGTGTGTTGTCGGCACACCCCATCGCAATCAGCTTGCCGTCGGGCGACCAGCTTGCGCCGTAGATGGTGTCGAACGTGATGGAGATGGAGTACAGCAGTTTGCGCTCGGCAACGTTCCATACTTGGAGCTCGCCAAATCGTCCCGGCGAACCCCCGGTGACTGCCAACCGTTGGCCGTCGGGAGAGAATGACAGCGACTCGATGCGCGACGATAACCCAATCAGGCGGCCAATCAATTCAGAGCCGTCTGCTTTGTGTAGCAGCACTTCGTGATGGCCTGAAACTGCCAGCAGCGCCCCGTCGGGCGAAAAATCCAGTGCCGTGACCACGGGCATTTGATCGTAAACCGGCGGATGATCCGCATCGACCACCACACTTGCCGACGCTGGCGAATCGTCTTTCGCGCCTTCGAGAATCCATTGTCGAATCAGTTCGATTTGATCGGCCGCAAGCGGGTCGGCCTCTTGAGGCATCAGTGGATCATCGCCGCTGATGTGGGCGATGAACAAACTCTCGTCCGGCTTGCCGGCGACAAACAGCGGTTCTTCACTCTCGCCCGGCTCGAGCAACAAGGTGTATTGCGTTAGCACCAACCCTCCGCCTGCCCGGGCCGGCTGATGACACCCCTGACACGAGGCCTGCAAGATGGGCCGTATCTGGTTGTAATAGCTGACCGTGCCCGCTTCCTCAGCAGGTGCCGGGTCTTCCGCCACAGACGTCGTGCTCGCAGCAAACATTGCAGCCAAGCCAACGACAACAAACAGCATTTTCTTCATACGGTTACTCGTTTGCAGTTGCTTCTGTTTGCCGAACATGAAAATGCAATCCCGTGGCGACGTACCCTTCGGTCGTCATCGTGTACCGCTCACGATGAGTCAGGGAGGTAAGGTTCTCGAAAAAGTCATTCGAGCAACTCAAGACGCAACTCATCAGCGTCCAGTGCCCGACGACTTGTACACCTCGAACCACGCTTTCCCCATGATGTCAGATCGGAGATGGGAAGACAAGTTATTCCCGACCGACAGCCCCCACAAACGCCCATGTTTACGGTGTCTCGGCCCCGGGCATCGCCCAAGCAGGCAACTCGTTTGGGTCGATTCCTAGCACGAAGTCGCCCAGGGTGAAGACAACGACCACCACCAGCACGACGCCGATAAAGTTCATGATCAAGCCGGCTTTTACCATGTCGGCCAATCGTACGTGACCCGAGGCATAGACAATGGCATTCGGCGGTGTGGCCACCGGAAGCATGAACGCGCAGCTCGCGGCAATCGTGGCGGGGATCATCAGCAGTCGTGGGTCGCAGCCAACATTGACCGCCACCGTGGCGAGAATGGGTAGGCTCATCGAAGTCGATGCCAGGTTACTGGTAATTTCGGTTAAGAACGTCATCCCCAGCGCCGTGGCGGTGGCCATCATCAGCGGAGACACCCCCTGCAACCCTTGGCCGAACTGTTCTCCCAAGAACGCGGCGAGCCCACTGGAACCCATCCCTCTCGCCAATGCCAGCCCGCCGCCGAACATCAGCAGCACGCCCCAAGGAACCCGGGCGGCAGTTTCCCAGTTAAGTAGTCGCGGACCGCGGAGTCCTTCAGCCGGCAAGACGAAGCACAAGATCGCCATCGCCATGGCAACCGTCGAATCGTCGATCAAACGAGAGCCGTCGACTTGGCGCCCCAACCCCAGCAGGGGAGCCCAGCCGGCGCCGGCGACCGGTTCGCGGGTAATCCACAAGATGGCGGTAGTCAGAAAGATTATTCCAGCGCGAAGTTCCGCCGGACGCAGCGGGCCAAGCTGTTGCTTTTCAGCGGCGATGGCGTTGCCGCCGCCGAGAAGTGAGGAGCCTTTCAATGGGAATACGATGCGAGTCAGGACCAGCCATCCCATTAGCACCATGGCCAGTGACAGCGGTGTGGCCATCAGCATCCAACCGCCGAAAGAGATCTCGGGCGCTTCAGGACCAAACTGTTGCGAGTAAATCTGCTTGAAGACCACATTGGGCGGAGTTCCGACGAGCGTGGCAAACCCACCGGAGTTGGCCCCGTAGGCGATGCCCAGCATGAGTGCCCCGGCGAACGGCAAGATTTGCTTGCCATCGAGTTGCCGGCGTGCTTGTGCGACCACACTCGCCGCGATCGGCATCATCATCATGGCGGTCGCCGTATTCGACATCCACATCGAAAGCGCGGCGGTGGCCAAC
>CAZNXE010000092.1:6742-18307 GCA_964576465.1 uncultured Planctomycetaceae bacterium | reverse complement strand
CGAGTTTTTCGTAAGCCGCGGCGACGACCCAGAGACCCCCGGCGAGAACCCCGGTCTCGTGAAACTGGCCGACACCTCGGGTGACGTGCCGGCGGACATCGATCTATCGACGTTACTCTCGGAAATCGACGAGCAGACGTTCAACAACATTTACGCCGTGGGGATTCGCGAACTACAAGAGTTGGGCACGCTGAGCGACTCAGCGGCCGCCGAATCGCTCTACAATCTTACGGCGGGGCTCGATCGCGTATCGCTCTCCGACGTCGTTCGCGAGCTAAAACATGCCCGACGTCGACTCTTGGCCCCCGACGATCAACCCTCGCGGATCGCGGAACTCATTGCCCGACGTGATGAACTGCAACAGCTCATTGAAGATCTCTCGGCAAGTGCCGACGAATACTTGGCCTTCTGCGAGCAACGCGATGAACTAGAACCTCGTGTCCGCGAGATTCAACGCGAAACGGCCGACATCGAGCGTCAGATGCGGATGATCGAGATGGCATTGTCGCTGCGACCGCGCTGGCAGGAGCGGGCCGAGACAGAGGCCAAGCTCACTCGCTGCGGCCAGCCACGTCCCGTTCGGCCCGAGGTACTGCACGACCTCAAACAGTTCGACGAGCAACTATCTCAACAGCGTGAGGAACAGCGCGATCTCAAGCACCAGCACGCAGCCCTGCAAGAGCGTTGCGACCACCTGGACTTCAACGAAGAACTGTGGAAGCAAGGCCCGCGGATCGAAGCCACTGCCGACTATCGTGAATTGCTCGAGAGCCTGCTGCGACAATCGGCCCGGCAACAACAGCGATTGGCCAAGCTGGATCATCGCGTGCAGCAATACCGCGGGCGCCCGGGCCTTGGGGTCGCCGAGAGGAACGCCGGATCGGGCAGCGCGGTCGAGCAAAGTCTCAGCAAACTGAAGCGGCTGTCACAATCGATTCGCGATCGCAAAAAGCTCGTCGCCAAGGCAGAATCGACCGTCGCCAAGACGAAGCGGCACCTTGACGAGCTGACCTCGCAACTGCATGAACGCTTGGGAACCGATCCGTCGGAGGATCTAACCGCTGTGCTCGAACAGTCGGGCGACCGCGTGAGTCAATCGCGGCGGCGGATCCAGTTAGACGAACGACTCGAAAAGCTTGCCCACGACAAGAACGAGCTGGAAGAGACAAGCGATCGTATGATCGAACGTCAAATGCTCTCGGGCTGGGCGCTGGCCGGCATCGGCACCATGTTCATTGTGGGCGTCGCCTCCTTGCTGCTCTTGCTGGCCAGTTTCGTGCTGCCCATCGCACAGGGCTCCTCATCCACTTGGTGGCTGGGCATTCTTGGTCTCGTCCTGACGTTCGCCGCCATCGTGATCAAATACTCGCTGGAAAGCGAAGCGCGGCGGCAAATGAACGATGTGCAGGAACAGCTTGATACCGTACATCGGCAAATTGCGAAACTACGCGAAGAACGCGATGAACTCGACGCAGCGTTGCCCGGGGGTGGTGGCCCGATGGTGGTTCGTCTACAAAACGCCGAACATCAACACTCGGCCTTGGAAGACTTGTTGCCACTCGAGTCGCAACGAAAGGCGGCCATCGCGAAGGCCGAGTCGGCCACGCAGCGCGAGACGAACGAACAACAAGAATTGCAGAGCCTCGAACAGAAGTGGCAGCACGAACTACAACAACTTGAATTGCCGTCGGACTGGTCTCCCAAACAGCTAAGCTCGTTGGCCCTAGGGCGCAAACGGCTGGCCACGCTAACGCGGCGCCAAGAACAACTCCGCGAAGACATCGAGGTCCAACAACAGACCTTGGCCTCGATGACCCATCGGATATCCGAGTTGATCGAAGCGGCAGGGCTGGAGGCCCCCAGCGACGATCCGCTGGAACAGTTGGCCTATCTTTCTCGCGAGCATGCGGCCCAGCAAGACATCGCGCAGCGACGCGACGGCTTGCGAGGAGAGCTGCGCCAGATCGATCGACAGCGGTCGAAGATTCGCCGGCTGCATGAAGAAACCACCCGTCGCCGGCTTGATCTATTAAGTGCCTACGAATGCGAAGACGAAACCCAACTGAGCAAGGCAGTCGCACTGCGGCAGAAATACGACAGCCTTATTCAGCGCCGCGAGGAATTGCAGCGCGAGATCGCCGCGGCACTACAGAAGCAATTCACCGAACGCGAGATCGCCGGCCTGCTTGACGAATTCGATGCCGCGCAACTCGAAGGGCAGTGGGACGAGTTGACCAATCAGCATACGCAACGCGAATCACGGCGAGAGGAACTTCTCGAACAGCGGGGGCGAATCGCCGAACGCCTGAATACGTTGGCCGAAAGTCGGGAGTTGGCCGAAAGCCAATTGGAACTCGGGCAGATCGAGATGCAACTCCAGCGAGCGATTGCCGAATGGCAATCCGTAACGGTCACCGACATGCTGTTGGGCACGATTCGCGATACGTACCAGCGCGAGCGGCAGCCCGAGACGCTCCGCGAGGCATCCGGCTACTTCGAGCAGCTGACCGGCGGAGCGTACCACCGTGTGTGGACACCGTTGGAAGAAGACGTGTTGCTGGTCGACGATGCCGACGGAAACACGCTTTCAGTCAAAGTGCTAAGCCGTGGCACGCGCGAGCAACTGTTCCTTTCGCTTCGTCTGGCACTGGTCGCCGGCTATGCGCGTCGCGACGTACGATTGCCGCTGGTGCTGGACGATCTCTTGGTGAACTTCGACAACACGCGAGCCAAGGCCACCGCAAAACTGTTACGCGATTTCGCCGCCGAGGGACATCAAATCCTGTTGTTCACCTGCCACGATCATATCGTCAAACTGTTCCGCGGACTCAAAGTCGACGTGCGCCGCTTGCCAGACAATCGTGAGGTCGTGGAACAACCGGCGGAAGCCCCCGAGAAGATCGAGAAGCCGCGACGTCCTCGAAAGCCAGCGAAACCGCTCCCGGAGGAACCGACGCAGGTCGTTACCGTGGACGAGATTTTGGCGACCATCGAGCCCGAGAAACCGCCCGTCATTCTTGACGAAGCACCCGTGATTGAAGAAGCGGTTATTGAAGAGAAGAAGACGTTCGTCGCCACGGAAGACTATGAAGCAGCCGATACGGTTTTTCCGCAAGACATTGAACGCCAGCGAAATACAGAAGATGACAACCGCACCGGCAAGCCTGGCTCTGAAACAAACTCAGGCGATGAGAACCTTTCGCATCGCACGCGCGCCGTTGCCTTCGAGACTTGGCAGTCGACCCCACCAGGGTTGGTTGAAAGCGATCTCTTGGGCGAGAATCGATCAAGCCAGACACGCCACACGGCCCGACGATTCGATCCGGCGGACCGACCATCACTCTGGCATTGGGCACCCGAAACGGCGGAAGACTTTGATGGGGAATTCGCCGAGCGGTCCGCAGTCGAGAATCCGATCTTGTTCGACGACACGAAGCTAAACCACGATGCCACGGCATCTTCCGACATCGAAAAAGTTCCCGCCGATGAGGAAGCCACGTCCGACGCCGATGAGCCGTCGACCGCGAAGCGGCGAGAGACCCGCAAACGCAAATCGTAGCCAGATCGCCCGTGGGGTTTTCACCCCCAGCGTTGATACACAAGTCAGCGATACGTTTTTTGGCTGAAGCCGAGTGGGGTCCGCTGTGCGGACCGCCAATGAACGTGCAAACCTATTCACCGGCTTCTTTCACCCCTGCGGCTGATGCTGGTTCGCGATCACCACATCCCCAGTTCTTCGGAAAACCCCCGCCCGAACCCACCGATGAAACGAGGAGTGCGGCCAGTCAACCGGACAGGTCACGTAACGGTGTTTGACAGCCGGCATTGGTCCACACAGCGGACCCAACTGGGCTTGGCGGAGCGTTCAGCGATGCCGGTAGAAGACAAGTTCAGCGAGTCCTGTAGAAATTGATCGACAAGATGTGATTGTTAAGGTCGTCTCGCGATCGGCGATTCACGAATTGATTGAGGTACCCGACTTCGACCCGATACGGGCTGGCGGGATCGCGTTTCAGACCGAAGCCCAGGAAGAGTCTATTCTGATTGAACCCGGCGTTGGCGCCCCAGTCGGTATCGTTGAGGTGAATAAACAGCTCGTCCCACGCGACTAGCGTGAACGGTGAACATCCCAACGGACGGCGCATGCTGACCAGTTGACGCAGTCGCCATCCCGTGTCGGATCCCGTATCCAAGAACCGCTGTTCCAATCGCGTCCGAAATCCCAAACTTACGGGATCGAGATTCTCCGACCAAGTGATTTGTTGCCAGACTCGATGCTCATCAAAATCCTGGTTGGCAACCGGCGACGTGCGAATCCAACCATAGCCTGCCCAAAGCACGACGGAATCGCTCAGTGCGTAACCAATCCCCGGACGCACGATGCTTTGTCCGAAGCCGCCGGTGTCATCAAAAAAACGCGCGTGGCCATCGAACCACCACTTCAACGGGGGGCCACTCTCCGCAGAGCCAATATCTCCTCTTGCGAAGAGCGCCAGCCATTGACCTGTATCATGCACCGTCTGGGCCTGAAGGGTGATCGGAACGGCCGACGCGATCAACTGGATCGCACACGCGCAGAGAAGAATCGCAGCCAACCGAGAGCAGTGCATTGCCGTCTCTCACGCTTCTCGCTGGACACTGAATGACGGGCCGTGTCGATACACCTACACATCGAAGATCGGCATGCGAATCCGAATCCATTGAGTGAAATCCAGAATGGCACGTTTATCTGCCCTTTATCTGCCCACAGTCTCCCACAGTTCGCCACGCCGTGGGAGGCACCCCCGCCCCCGAAACCGTGGCGAACTGTAGGAGACTGTGGGATGAAGCCGAGTAGGGTCCGCTGTACGGACCAATGCCTCTGCGACGGGGTTTTCACCCCCAGCGCAGGTGCCGATCGCGGTCAGCTTCCGATGGACTCCCGCCGGATATCGCTCGCAGGCGACGTGCAATGTGCCGGTAACGGCTGCGAAAGGCGACCGTCAACCACCCCAGGTACACGTTCCCACCCAAAGACAGGCACAGCCCGAGCAGACAGACTGCCAACGGCCACCACATTCCTTTTTCTTCATGTGATGGTGAAGCGGTGGCAGCGTCTTCGGAAGCCTCGCCACGAATCGGTACCTTCGCGGCAGTTCGGTTGTCTGCAACGTTCGCCTCGTAACTCGTCTGTTCGGCAGGAATCTCCGAACTGTTCGCGACATATGGCAACTGCGGCGGCTCCGAGGCCAGCTCTGAATCCTCCTCGGGCCATTCGACGTCAGTGCCTGTGTCGAACGGCACCTCGGGTGCCTCGTACTCGGGCGATTCAAGCGAAGGCACGGTCGGAAAATGCAAAGGAATCGGTGGCACGTAGGTTCCCTGCCCCGATTCCGAAGGCCGTTCTTCGGCATCAGGGCTTGCGGTCCCCTCTGGCAGTGCGGGGAACCTGTCATCAACTTGCCGTGGCTGCCACTGCCCGCGATCGACGACTGGCCCTGGCGTAAACTCACTCGGCGGCCCTGCGGTAAGATCGTCCACGATCTCAAATGTTGACGGGGCTGTCGGCTCAACTCGTTCAGCTTGCGAAGGGGCCGGGGGTTCGTCTTCGGGGCGTGTCGCAAGGGGCGGGGTACCAAGCCGCGGAACGTCGCCCGAACCGACGGTAATGCGATAGCTCCGCACATCACGCAAGAAGGGTGGCAAATCGCTAACGACATCTTCGCCGTTTCGCAGCGACTCGAGCGTTTCCGGTTCAATCTGAATGATGTATTCGAATCCACCGCCGGCGCGCGGCTGCCATCCATAATCGACACCGACCACGGCTGCCGCCAAAAGAATTACGAGCATCGCTGTGCCTCCTGCTTGCGCGCATCGAAGAATGCCGCTGACTTGTTTCAACTGCCTTGTATCGTACCGCCACCATGCCGGAAAGGTAAAGCGCCGCCATTCAGCGACCGGTCGTTAGCCGAGGGTATGCTATCACGTCTCAGGATGCGGATGATGCAACGCGGCTTCAATCACCGACTCGCCCGAGGAGGCCGCCTGTTGATCCAGTTCGCTCAACTCATGCTGCAAGATGTTGAGCAGGGCTTGTAGAAAGGCCACGATCATCGGCCCCACGAAGATGCCGATCGGCCCCAGCACCTGCACGCCGCCCAAGACACTCAGCAAGGCCATCAACGGGTGCATGTTCGATTGACCGTGCAAGATGTACGGCTTGATGACATTGTCTGCCATCGAAACGACCAATCCGCCGTACACCGCCAAGCCACAGGCTGCCATCGGGCGCCCTTCGATGAGAAATAGCCACAGACTGCACGGCAGCCAAACGGCAGCGGCGCCCACAAAGGGAACCATCGCGAAGAGCCCCGTCAAGAACGCCAGCAGGACGATCGAATCGAGCCCCGCGACGAAGTATCCTGCACCTGCCAACAGCCCCTGCGCGCCTGCGGACAATAGTGTGGCCAGCACCACGGCACGGCTAATGCGGTCGAATTCATCGAGCATCTCTCGTTCGTACCGGTCTTCAAGGGGCGAAAGCCGCATCACCGTGCGGACCATGTCGGGCCCGTCGGCAAAGAAGAAATAGAGCGAGATCACCATTACGCCCAACCCGACAAGAAGACGACCCAAGAAGCCGCCGACAAATTGGGTCGTGCTAAGTGCCATTGGCCCCAGCCACTGGTCGATTTGCTGACGCACTCGGCGGATGTCGGTCGGAGAAGGGTTGGCCATCGATTTTAGTCGATAGGACCAGGGGCTACCGAACAGCGATGCCTTGAACTTGTCATAACTATTTCGCACCAGCGAAAGCCGTTGCAAATCGCCGATCGAGTCGACAGACGCCTCGAAGCGGAGAGATTCCCACGGTTCAACCTGCTTCATGAGTTCGGCGTAAATCGTAAATAGCTCATCGCTCTGATGTGCTTCTGACGACGGGGATTTCATTGCTTCGTCGACAACCCCTCGCAGCTCGACCATCAGCTTCGCGATCTGAAGCCGTGCGTCTGTTCTAGTCTCCAACGTTGAGTCCACGGAATCTGCCGCGTTCAAATAATGATCGATTGCCTGGAAAGTCTCCTTGCCCGGCATTTCCAACGAGAAACGCTTCCGCAATTCAGTCAGGTCCGCGAGAACTTTTTCTTGGCTCAGGTTGCGGGCCAACGAAATCCCCTGGGTCGCGGCCATCGCCAATGCGGCCAACAAGGGAAGTAACACAATCAACAAGATGGTTGCCGTCGTCAAACCCGCGGCCACGCGCACGCGACCGTTGAGCCGATTGGTCAACCAAATGTGCAAGGGACGAAAAACCACCACCATGACAACTGCCAAGAACATCGGCAGCAGGAATTGGCCCATCACCTGCAAGACAAACCAACCGCACAGAACCACAATCGCCAATAAGACGACGAGCGAAATAATCCTCGTCACGGCGTCTCCCTTCTGTGTGAATGAACAACCGATGACATCGCAGTCCGGGCCATCTCCGTACGTTGAAAGATTGCGAAGATTGTACCAAATGCGGCTTTCGGGCGACGGTGCCCCGCGCGCCTCTTATCACGTATGATCTTGCTCACCGACTGGCAACCGTCGACAATTATCCGACTTTACCGATTTCACTCTTAGCTTGAAAGCGGCTGACGCACGCCCGCGATTCGTTTGCCGTTGTTGCCACTGATGTCTGACCCGATCAAACAATCACGCGCGAGATGGCTGCGCGTCGCCGTGCAGGTGGCACTCCTCGCGCTGCTTGCTTGGGGCGTGAGACGCTATTTTAGTGCGGCACTGGCTGACTTGGACGGCTACGATTGGACGCTCCGGCCCGCTTGGCTGGTACTCTCCGGCGTGCTTTACCTGGCAGGGCTATTGCCATGCGTTTGGTTCTGGCGGCGGCTCCTGCGTCATTTTGACCAACCGCCGAGTACGCTGGATATTGTGCGCGCCTATTACATCGGTCATCTCGGGAAATACGTTCCCGGCAAGGCGTTGGTCGTGATACTTCGGACTGGAATGCTGCGTGCCAAACAAGCCGATACCACGGTTGTCGCGGTCACGGTATTCTACGAAACGCTGACGATGATGGCCGTCGGCGCGGCAATCGCAGCGCTTCTCGTGGCGGTGATGTGGAGCGGGCAGACACTGGCAATGGTCGCCGCGATTGGACTGATGATCGTGTCGGTCATCCCTACGCTTCCGCCCGTCTTTCGGCGTTTGGCTCGAATCGCCGGCATGGGGCGATCGAACCCACAGGTTGCGGAGAAGTTGGCTCACTTCGGCTACGGTGAACTGCTGATTGGCTGGATGGCGATCGCCGCCGGCTGGTTCTTGTTGGGTCTCAGCCTGTGGGCCGTACTTCGTGCGATTGGTCTGGATGATGTTCCGTTGCTCGAAACCTGGCCCCTATGCACCGCGGCGGTTGCCTTGGCCGTGGTTGCAGGGTTCCTGTCACTTATCCCAGGAGGTGCCGGTGTCCGCGAGTCGATTCTCCTCCCCCTGCTCGCACCACAGTTGGGGGCGACGGTGGCCCTGGGAGCCGCCATACTCTTACGCATCGTGTGGCTCGTGGCGGAGCTGCTCGTTTCAGCTATTCTATTTCTAGAGGGTAAACGAAGTGGTTCACGAACGACCTCAGCGAATCGTGACCCACTCGACGAATAGAAGCCCTTCCATATCCATGCAAGGATCGGCTCGAAACAACAAAGAGATTGAAGCGTAATGCTGCTATCCACGGTCATCCCGGTCTTCAACGAAGTCGACAGCTTGGAACTGCTGTACGACGAGATCGTTTTGATTGCGAAGGACGATCGTTTCGATTTGGAGATCGTCTTTGTCGACGATGGCTCGCGCGACGGATCGTGGGATGTTATCCAGCGACTGGCGGCCGCCGACTCGCGTGTCCATGGCATTCGCTTCCGTCGCAATTTCGGCAAAGCTGCCGCCTTGAATGCCGGCTTTGCCGAAGCACAAGGCGAGATTGTCGTGACGCTCGATGCCGATCTGCAAGACGATCCCGCGGAGATCCCGCGGTTTGTCGATCAGATCGAACAAGGGCTCGACGTGGTGAGCGGCTGGAAAAAGGTGCGCCATGACCCGTGGCACAAGGTGTTCCCCTCTCGGGTATTCAACTACACAGTCAGCAAGCTGACCGGCGTTCACCTGCACGACCACAACTGCGGCTTGAAGTGTTATCGTCGTGAAGTCTTGGGCGAGGTGCGGCTGTATGGAGAGCTGCACCGCTTCATTCCCGTGTTGGCCCATGCCCGAGGATTTCGCGTCGGGGAACTCGTGATCCAACATCGACCTCGTGAGCACGGCCACTCGAAATACGGCGTGGGTCGATTCATCAAGGGCTTTCTCGACTTGCTTACCGTGAAGTTCCTGACCGGGTTCGGGCAGCGTCCGCTGCATTTCTTCGGCACGTTGGGGCTGGTATTCTTCTTGATCGGCTCGCTGGGGTTGTCGTTGCTGGCGATGGACTGGACCGCGAATTGGCTACACCCCTCGCCCGCTCATATCCCGCTACACCAGCGACCGGCGGTTCTCTACAGTGTGGCTGCCCTGCTGCTTGGCGGGCAATTGCTGTCGACCGGCATCGTGGCGGAGCTGATCACGGCCTATCATTCGCGCGATCGCGACACCTACTCGGTCACCGAGCGGACTGCTTCCACAGTTGCCAACCACCCGCGGACCGGCCATGAATCTTCCCTCTGAGGACTCCGGAAAAACGCTGCGAAGAAGCGTTTACTGGTTGCTCATCGCGCTCAGTCTTGCCAGTGTGATGGGCCGCATCCTGGCGGTCGACTCGGTCGATACCCTAGCGCTCGAGAAGCACCTTCAGCGCCGCGGTGACGTGGATCGAAAACTACAACGCCCGTTCTTAAGTGCCAACGATCGCAGCCGCTGGTGTACGGTCCGCGCGCTGGTCGAACACGGAACCTACGCCATCGACGATATTGTCCAAGAAAAAGGCTGGGACACCATCGACATGGTCAAGCACGATGGGCATCTTTATTCCAGCAAGCCGCCGCTACTGGCAACGCTGATCGCTGCTGAATATTGGGTCATCCATCGACTGACCGGCGCCACACTTGGCGAACAGCCACACGCCCTAGGGCGGTTGATGCTGGCCACGATCAATATCCCCGCGCTGTTGATTATCTTTGCGCTGCTGGCGTCGATGGTCGAGCGATATGGCCATACCGATTGGGGGCGTATCTTTGTCGTAGCCGCCGCGTCCTGGGCGACGTTGCTCACCACGTTCGCGGTAACACTCAACAACCATCTTATAGCAGCCGCCGCGGCGACCCTTACGTTGTGGGCCACGCTGCGCATTTGGCACGAAGGCTCACGGCGAATCGACGAATTCGTGCTCGCCGGTGCTGCCGCGGCATTCTGTGCAGCCAACGAGTTACCCGCACTGTCGTTGCTCGCTGCATGCGGCGTCGCGCTGCTTTGGAAAGCCCCACGGCAGACGCTCATGGGATTCGTGCCCGCCGCACTCGTGGTCGTACTGGCGTTCTTCACCACCAACTACGCGGCACACGGCTCGTGGATTCCACCCTATGCGCATCGCGGCGAAGACGCTGATGAGAACTGGTACATCTACGAATATGAGCGGAACGGGCGAACGATTCAAAGCTATTGGCAAACCCGCTCAGGCATCGACCTCGGAGAACAATCGCGTGCGGTCTACGCGGTGAACGTGCTAGTTGGCCATCACGGTGTTTTCTCGTTAACACCCGTGTGGATGCTCACGATCATCGGCCTCGGCATGATGTTGATGGGGCGCGACAAATCGTTGCGACTGATCGCTGCCGCATTGTTGGCGCTCTCCCTGATATGCCTGGCGTTCTACCTGTCACGCCCACTAATCGATCGCAACTACGGCGGCACGTCGTCAGGCTTCCGTTGGATGCTATGGTTCGCACCGCTATGGCTATTCGGCATGTTGCCCGCGACCGATGCCGCCGCCCGGCGACGCTGGACCCGCGGAGCCTGTCTCCTGCTACTAATGTTCTCGGTAGTCTCAGCAGCCTACCCCACCTGGAACCCCTGGCGACATCCCTGGCTGTGGTACGCCAGCGAGTGGCTGGGATGGATGTAGGATTATTTACCGTAGTAGGTCACGCCCCTCGTGCGTGACCTACGAATTGTAGCCAAAGTGGCCGAGCCCTAGCTGGCTTCGCCTTGCCCGTGCATGGCATAACATACACAAGTAGATATCCACAATTTTCCATGAACGAGCCTTGCGTTCCATGAAGCGACAACCGCTGCGTCCGGCGCGACACCCGAAAGTGTCGCGGGCAATCCTGCTGATCGCGTCCTGCTTGTTTGCTCTGGCATTGGGCGAGGGGCTTGTGCGCATCTTTCGATGGGCTCCACTCGTCTTGCCTATCGCACTGGGTGACGAGAAATCGGTCTACCAGCGATCGAGCAATCCAGCGTTGGGGTATACGATGAAACCCAATTATCGGAACCCGAATGCAGACTTTCATGAAACGTTTGCGCGAACCAACGCCTTCGGCTTTCGAGACATCGAGCGTACGCGGGGCGGGGGGGGGGGGGGGGGGGGGGGGGGGGGGG
>CAZNXE010000092.1:0-6732 GCA_964576465.1 uncultured Planctomycetaceae bacterium | reverse complement strand
CGCACATCACACGGGTGATTCTTCTTGGTGATTCGGTTGTGGCAGGCAATGGCTTGGCGGCTCTTGAGGATACGATTCCTTCACAAATCGAAGCGTTTTCAAAGGGCCGTATCGAGGCACTCAACTTTGGAGTGTCTGGATACTGTACGTTTTCTGAAGTGGAACTCCTCGTCGCCAAGGGTTTGCAATTCAAGCCAGACATCGTACTGCTGCTGTTCAATGGAACGGATTATCAAGACTTGAATCATCAGGTCGATCGCTATGGCCCTGTGCGCGAACGACCACGGTGGGTGAACAGTCTTTTCTACCGATCAGCTCTATTCCGCTTTGTGGCATTGCGTACCAATCTTATGGAATTCGCGCGTGACAGCAATCTTAAGCGGTGGAACTCTTCAGCGATCGGAGACGATAATGTAGGTCAAGGAATTGCACGGCTTGCGCAACTCGCTGAGGAAAATGGTTTCTTGACGGCCATCCTCGTCTGGCCAAACTTCAAGGATGACCGAATCGAGCAGATTGCCGACTACGATCTCGTTTTCGATCCGTTGGTCATAGGCGAGATTGCCAAGCAGAATCGAATCCCCATCATCTGGCTTGCGGAATCATTCAACAAGGCTTGGGGAGACAACGGCAGCCTGAATCCACGGCGTGAATTCACCATCGGAGATGGAACCCATGCCTCTAAAATTGGCGCTCGAGTCGCCGCGGAAGCTGCTGTCGACGTCGTAGAGACATTGATCGACGGGCAGGAGCAGGCGATACACACGCTTCAATGACCTGCAGGAGCAGGCTCGGCTGCTATTCGCCAACCTGAGCTACCCCGTGTGCCACAGGCTCCGGCAGTGTTAAGCTGCTACGAGTATTCGGTCACTCAAACCACAAGCAAATCCTGCGTGGCTGTGATCGCTAGGTTATTCACACACGGCGGATGATCCGATGCGCAAAGTTCGATCTGGTGGTGGGCTAGCGGCTGTTGCCTATACGTTTCGTAAGGCGCGCGAAGTCGGCGGCCTGCGTAAAATGTGGCAGGCCATGCGGAGTAAGAACGCGTGTAAGACATGCGCGTTGGGCATGGGGGGCCAAGCGGGCGGAATGGTCAACGAGTTGGGGCATTTTCCCGAGGTCTGCAAAAAGTCGATGCAGGCCATGGCTGCTGACATGCAGGGGGCCGTCCCCTCCCAGTTCTGGGATACCCACACCCTGTCTCAACTGCGAGCCCTCTCGCCGCGGGAATTGGAAACCAGTGGCCGGCTTACACAACCGATGCTGTTGCGACGGGGCGAGCAACACTACCGGCCCATCTCCTGGGACGACGCACTCACTCGAATCTGCACGAAACTTAAACAGACTGAACCGAATGAGACGTTCTGGTATCTCAGTGGCCGCAGCTCGAACGAAGCGGGGTTCCTGCTTCAACTGTTCGCCCGGGTGTTCGGCACGAACAATGTCAACAATTGCAGCTATTATTGCCACCAAGCCAGCGGTGTCGGGCTAACCGCTTCCCTCGGCGTCAGCGCGGCAACCATCGTGCTTGATGATTTGGATCGCGCCGACTTGGTGATGCTCATCGGCGGCAATCCGGCCAGCAATCATCCCCGGCTGATGAGCAACCTAATGCGGCTGCGCCGTCGTGGCGGGGAGGTCATCGTGATCAACCCGGTGCGCGAAACGGGGCTGTTGCGGTTCCGCGTACCTAGCGACGTTCGCAGCCTGCTGTTCGGGACCGAGATCGCCAGTCTTTACGTGCAGCCGCACATCGGTGGCGATCTCGCGCTGCTGGGCGGAATCGCGAAACGCGTGCATGAGTTGGGCGCGGTCGATGAGGCGTTCGTCCAGCAGCATTGCGAATCGTGGCCTGCGTGGTCAGAACATTTGAAGCAACTCCCCTGGGACGAAATCACGCGGCTTTCAGGCGTTTCAATCGACGAGATTGACCAGATCGCCAAACGATATGCGTCGTCTCGCGCGGCGGTCTTTGCCTGGACCATGGGCATCACGCACCATGCGGTGGGGGTTCAAAACGTTCAGGCAGTCGCGAACTTGGCCCTCATGCGAGGCATGATTGGTCGCCCCGGGGCTGGGCTGATGCCGATCCGGGGTCATTCCAACGTTCAGGGAATGGGGTCTGTTGGCGTGACTCCTCAGCTAAAGAAAGCCGTCTTCGACCGGCTTCAGCAAGACTTCGGTCTGCAACTGCCCGAGACAGAGGGTCTCGATACGATGGGCTGCATGGAAGCGGCATCCGAAGAACGCATGAAGGTCGGATTCTGTCTCGGCGGAAATCTCTACGGGTCGAATCCCGATGCGAATTTCGCAGCCACGGCACTTCAGCGGCTAGAGATGGTGGTCTATCTCAGCACTGCCCTCAACACGGGCCACGCCCATGGAACGGCGGAGGAAACGCTGATCCTGCCGGTGTTGGCCCGGGACGAAGAGCAGCAACCCACCACTCAGGAGTCGATGTTCAGCTATGTGCGGCTCAGTGACGGAGGCCCGTCAAGACACCAGGGGCCGCGCGGCGAGGTACAAGTCATCGCTGAAATCGCACAGAAGGTACTCGGCGACGATGGCCCCATCGATTGGAACGCCATGCACCGGCACAGCAGCATTCGCGAGGCGATTGGCAAGATTGTGCCCGGGTTCGACGGCATGAGCCACATCGACAGCACGCGCCAAGAATTTCAAATCGAAGGACGCACGCTGCACGAACCCCGATTCCCCACCCCCACGGGCCGGGCCAAGTTTCACACCCACCCCTTGCCCGAACTGGCCGGCGACGAAAACTCGTTACGACTGATGACCGTGCGAAGCGAAGGGCAATTCAACACCGTTGTTTACGAAGAGTACGACCTGTACCGCGGGCAAGACCGCCGCGACATTGTACTCGTACATCCCGACGACATCCGCCGCTTGGGCCTCACCGCCGAGAGCCGCATTACGGTCCGCTCCGCCACCGGCCACCTCGACAACATCCTGTTACGCCCGTTCGATGATATCAAGCCCGGCAATGCACTAATGTATTACCCCGAGGCCAACATCCTGGTCTCGCGCGAAGTCGACCCGCAATCAAAAACCCCGGCGTTTAAGAGCGTGGTGGTTACACTTGAATATGAATTGGCCGAGACGGCGCGGAAAGTACCTTGATACGCCACAATTGGTCCCGCGCAACCGCTTCCCCAAGGTTTTGTCCGACTAATCCTTGTGGTCGGATAGCCAAGTAGGGCTGGCTGTGCCGGTCGCTCGTGTCGATATGCGTGCCATTCGGTTCCGACCGACAAAGCCGGCCTTGCGTTGCTTGACATATGTGTCATGTTATACTAATATGTCAATATTGACTACGCAGAGAATAGCCATTTGTTCACCCATTTCAATTCCGAAGGCTTGCTCTCACCTGGCGATTACCGACTCACGCTCGACCAGCTTCACCATTCCATGCTAGTCGAAGGTGGACATCCTGGCTGTCAGGCGACCTGGGACTCCGCATGGCGCCTGTCGCTCCTTCAGAACCTAACGACGATGGTCAACCAACTCTGGCAGGTTGGCATTGAGGAGATTTTTATCGACGGCTCGTTCGCCGAAGACAAAGACCATCCCAACGACATCGACGGCTACTTCGTGTGCGAGCCGCGACACCTTTTCAGTGGCGAACTCCAGCAGGAGCTAAACCGCCTGGACCCACACAAGATTTGGACTTGGGATCCTGACAGCCGGAGGCCGTATCGCGGTTACCCCAAGCGGCAGCTACCCATGTGGCACGCCTACCGCGTTGAGCTTTACCCGCATTACGGGCAAGTTTGCGGCATCCGCGACGCCCACGGCCACGACTTGCAATTCCCCTCGGCATTTCGACTGTCACGGCAAAACGGTTCGCCCAAAGGTATTGTGCGGATCATCAAAGCGGAGGAGAAGGAATGATACGAAACGAATCAGAATACCAAGCGGTCGTGCAGCGGATTGCCGACGAACAGGCAATGCTCAAAGAGCAACGCTCTCAACTCAAACAGATGAATCTCTCGACGGCGGAAATCAAGCGAGCCATGGACCCGCTCCGCTCGTTCCACGAGCAGCTTAAGGAAGAAGTCGCTTACTACGAACGACTCCGCCGCGGCGAGTTCGATGAACTGACTAACTTCGAGGGTGTTGGGCGTCTGCTCATTGCTCTTCGCATTGCACGCGGACTGAACCAACGAGAGCTAGCCGAACGACTTGGTGTGCATGAATCTGCCGTCTCACGTGACGAACGCAATGAGTACCACGGCGTCACCGTGGAACGGGTTTCGCGAGTTCTGACCGCTCTTGAAGTAACCATTCAAACCAAAGTAGACGTCGTGAGCCCTGTCCAACCAGCCAACCGGGCCCCCCTCAAGGCGGTCTGAGCCAAGTCGGTTACCTGCGACGTACCTGGCATTGTTGACGGTATGCTATTCATTCGCCGGTATCATTGGCATCTCAGCCAGGCAACACACGGCTGTCCAATCGATCATCGGCTTCGTCAGGTACGCCGTACTTGACTTGGCTCTATCATTTTTCAATGGAGATATGCCCTTATGCGGCCAAGTCGAATCAAAGCCAAACTCACTCGAAACGAACCGGTGCTTGTCAGTGCGCTGCATTTGGTCGATCCCTCGGTTTACGAATTGGTCAGCCTGAAGGGAATCGACGGCATCTGGTTGGATATGGAGCATCACGCAACGAGTTTGGAAAAAGCGAACGAGTTGATGCGAGCCGCTCGGGTAGGCGTGTCCGACATCATCGCTCGGCCGGGCAAGGGCGAGTTCATGCGTATGTCGCGGATGCTCGAAGCTGGCGCGCACGGCATCATGTATCCCCGTTGCGACGATGCCAAAGAAGCGGCCGAAGTGGTGCGATGGGCAAAGTTCGCGCCGCTGGGAGAACGTGGCATCGACACGGCCAACCCAGATAATCCCTATTGCTCGATGCCGCTGGATCAATATATCCAGGAAGCCAACCGGCAGACATTTGTCGTCATCCAGCTGGAGCAAGCCCACGCAATCGAACAGGCCGACGCGATCGCTGCCGTGGAAGGGGTCGACGTACTAATGCTCGGTCCTGGCGATTTCAGCATCCTAAGCGGAATACCAGGACAGATGGATCATGCTCTCATTCGGCAAGCCAAGGAGAAGATTGCAGCCGCGGCAAAAAACGCAGGCATCCATTGGGGCTCGACCTGCGGCACCGTGCAAGATATCGCCGACATGTTGAAATTAGGCGCTCGCTTCATCTGCCACGGCTGCGATCTCCTGATGGTCATCAGAGGATTCGAGCAACTTCAGAACGATTGCGCCCCGCTTGGGTTTACATTCGACGGAAATTAGGGAAGAGATCCCATTGTCCTTCGCTACTCTATCCCGCGCAACAATCGGATGGATGTGATTCTAGGCCTTCCGCTTCGCGCGATCGCCGAAGAGGGTTTGCATGAGATCGGTTGTCTTGAGGGGGCGGGGGCTGAGGAATACTTCGGCGGCCATGCAGCCGGCGGCTAGGCCTTCGGCCGTATTGATGGCCCGAATTCCCTCGAGTGTTAATGCTTTGGCTGGCGGGAATTGGGTTTCATAGCAACGGATCGCTTCCATTTTGGTTTCCATCATATCGCTGATGTCGACCACAAATTGGGCGGCTGTGGGCGATTGCGGGCTGGCGAATCCGAGCGAGAAATAGAGCTGCGTCGATACGCGATGGACGGGCAGGTCGTCGAAGTATGATTCCCACTTTGTTAAACGCGAATAGAAGATGGCCGCATCGGTGATCTGCATGGCTTGCCAATGGTCGGGCGAGGCCAGCGGCGTCTTATCGCCGAAGCCGATCACGACGCGGGGGCGATATTTGCGGAATTCTGTAGCCAAGGCCACCCGGGCTTCAAAACTGTCGAACAACCGGCGATTGGGTAGCTCCAGCGTGACGCGCATGTCGACGTTTAGCTTCTCGGCTGCCTTGCGAGCCTCTTCAAGCCGCACTTCCGGGCTTGGCGAACCGGGCGTGGGTTCTCCATCGGTCAGGTCGATGATACCCACGCGGTAGCCTTGTTGCACCATTTTGGCCAGCGTGCCACCGCAGGCGATCTCCACATCGTCGGGATGCGCCCCAACCGCGATGCAGTCGAGTTTCGGATAGTCGTCAACATTCGCCATGGTTGCGGTCGCTCATCATTCGAGTAGTAGAAACATCTTGTCGCCGCAAGAATAGCAGTGGCAACAGGAACCTTGCGTGATGGATCAACCGTTCGCGGACCCGTTGCCCGACTTCACCACGGCGAGCAAGAAACTTGGATTGAGAGCCTCGAAGCGGACGCGTTCTAGCTGATAGGTGCCCCGGGCGATATTGACCATCCAGACCTTTACGTCTTCGCCACGCTGTTGCAGCCCGGCGTGAACTTCGGCCAAGTTTTCGATGCTACCAACGTTGGCCACCAGCCGTCCGCCGGTTTTCAGACAATCGTAAGCGGCGTTCACCACGTTGCTAATCTCGCGACCGCTGCCACCGACAAAAATGGCGTCGGGGTCGGGGAGCGACTTCCAGGCATCGGGAGCTTTTCCGAGCACCGGCTGTAGATTTCTCACACCGAACTGCTCACTGTTGGCGACGATGAGTTGATAGTCTTCGGCGTCCATCTCGATGGCATAGGTCATTCCGCCGGAGGAGATCTGTGCCGCTTCGATGGCCACCGATCCGCTGCCGGCACTGCCTGACGGGGAGGGCCGCGCCGACGCCGCG
>CAZNXE010000091.1:0-18450 GCA_964576465.1 uncultured Planctomycetaceae bacterium | reverse complement strand
ATGATCAAACACATGGTAATTCCCAGGCCTGACGTCCGCAAACTCTAGCAACCTGGAGCAGATTTAGTTAGGCCCTCACACAACGATGTCAGAGGATTTGTCGTTGGCTTGGCTTCCGAAATGCTGCAAGACGTACTTGATTGGCGAACCGGCGCGGGTGGAGCCGACGATCTTGCCGTGATGGTGCAAAACCTTCTACATTAACCGGTAAGCAGCGTTGGACGGTTTGCCAAGGCGCTGCGCTCGATCTGTGAGCAACCACTACTCAACGGAGAGCATTGCCATGAAACGGATGATCTTGCTGCTGGCTATCGCATTACCGCTGACGGCATTCCTTGGGGACCGTGGCGAAACGAAAGAGCCGGTCGAGTTGAAAGACTTCATGCGATTGAAGCTAAAGTACGCGCAAGGAATTCTTGAGGGGCTGGTGATCGAGGACTACGAGATGATTGCCAAGAACTCGCAGGACATGAGTTTAATTAGCCTCGATTCAACGTGGAATGTTCTGCTCACCGAGGAGTATTCAAAGCAGAGTGGCGAGTTTCGCCGAACGGCCAACGCGCTGACACGGGCGGCTGACGCGGAAAACATCGACGGCGCTACGTTGGGGTATGTGGGGCTTACGATGCGGTGTGTGAACTGCCACAAATACCTCCGCACGGTTGACCAATAGGTGCATCGAGACTCTCGTTCATAGGTCCACCGGGCCTCATCTCGCTACGAATCCGTAGAGCCAGCAATACGGCTGAGCCTGCAGGTGGTGGCATCTTTAAGACCACCGTGCTGGTTGTCTTCGGAACGACCCGCATATCTAGGCCACTGCTGAGGTCAATGTCCGCCTCTTCCGGCTGTGCGTACGACAATTCCCGCACCATAACTGGCAGATTGCATCCTAAAGTTGCGTATACCCGCCAAGTTGTTGGCCATGGCTTTCGTCTTCGTCTAGTACCCAAGATCATGCACTTTTTGAGATACCTTCGTTACGGGTTGCCGCCCCTGGTCTTTATTTTAGGGCTGATGGCAACGATCTACATCCGGGCGGCAATCGTCGCTCAAGAGAATGCGCGCATTGCCGACTCTATTTCCACGCGCGTGGATCAATTTGGCGAACAGATCCAACGTATTGTCGATACCCAAGTGCGCGCCTTGTCGCGGATGGCAAGTCGGTGGGAAGTACGGCATCCGGCACATGACTTCCGATCGATTGACTCGCACCACTTTGTCGAAGACTTCGTGGCCTACCAAGCGATTGCTTGGGTTGATGACGACTTTCATGGCGAATGGGTCGTACCACCAGCGGGAAGTGATGCTCCTCCGGATCTTCATCTGAGGACCGAGCCACGTCTCAAGGCTGCTCTCCTGTTATCCCACGACCGCGACGAGGTTCGTGTCACGGAGAGCATCAAACTGGATTCCGGAGACCAGGGCTTTCTAATCTTCGTACCGATGCGGAACGAAGAGCAATTTCGTGGATTCATCGTTGGCGTGTATCGGTTTGCCAAGCTGTTTGATTACGTTCTGCAAAACTCAACGCCAGGGCTAAGCGTCCGCGTGAGTGAGGGAGAAACGGAACTCTATGCAATCGGTCCGGCTCCCGAAAGTCCGACTGCCCGCCTTGAGGCAAACACGTCCTGTGTTCTTCACGGGGCCGCATGGCAAATCTCCGCCCAACCAACAGGGGCCTACATGGCCCAACACCAATCGATGCTTCCGTGGATTGCCACAGCCACGGGAATCATCGGTTCCTTTCTCTTCTCACTGGTTACCGAACTCTTCTTTCGTGCTCGAAGAATCGCGAGGATCAAGGATGAGGCGGCCAATCAAGCAAGAATCTCACAGGTGCAAGAAGAGAAGACTCGATGTGAAATCGAGGCAATCCTCAATTCGGCCGGGTCGGTTGCGATCATCGCGATGGACCTGAAGGGAGTCATTACCTTATTCAACCCAAGTGCCGAGCGGATGTTGGGTTGCAAAGCTGCCGAGGTCGTGGGGAAGCACACTCCCATCATCTGGCACGTTGAGGAAGAGATGCGTGCAAGAAGCCTTGAGCTGGCCAACGAGTATGGGCGTACGCTCAGCGGAATGGATCTCTTTCTCCAGCCAGCGATCGACATGGAAATCAGCGAGCGCGAATGGACTTTGGTCCGTAAAGACAAAACGCGGTTTCCAGTTCAAGCACGCACGGCCGTGATCCGCGACAAAGATGGGCAGCCGATCGGTTTCTTGAAAATTTTTACTGACATCTCTCAACAGAAGGAATACGAAGAGGCCTTGCAGAAGGTCCATGACGAGACGAGGGCTGTCAATCGAGATTTGCTCGCGATTAACGAAATCCAAAATACGCTGTTCGCATGCCGAACGGAAGAGGAAGTGGCGCACACCATTGCCGAGGTGCTTGCGAACCAATTTGATGCATTTCTTGCACGGGTCTGGCTCAGGCGAAAGGGCGACCTGTGTTCAGAATGTGCGATTGGGGAGCACTGCTCGACTCAAGAAACATGTCTGCACCTGATCGCATCATCGGGGTACTTCACACACATTGACGGAGACTACCGAAGAGTCCCGATAGGCGCCTTTGAAAGTGGCCGGATTGCCGAAGATGGCACTTCGATGATTTGCAACGATATTTTAGTTGATGAACGTGTGCCCGACCGCGAGTGGGCGGCTGACCATGACCTTCAAGCGTTCGCTGGACTCCCGCTCGTTGCCGACGATGAAACCATTGGTGTGATCACGATATTCTCCCAGAAGCGGATGCCACAACATTTATTGGAGACACTCAAGATTCTAGCGAAGCTGACCGCCGCGGCGATCAGAAATGTTCAGCAGATTGGCGAACTGCAACGAGCACGCGCGACCGCCGACGCCGCGAACGTGAGCAAGAGCGAGTTCCTGGCGAACATGAGCCACGAGATCCGCACGCCGATGACGGCGATACTTGGTTTTGCCGAGACCATCGCCGACAATGTGACCGATTCGGAAAGCATTGAGGCCATCGCAACGGTACGAAGAAATGGCGAGCACCTACTCGATATTATCAATGATATTCTCGACTTGTCGAAGGTCGAGTCGGGTAAGCTGGCGGTTGAAATCATCAAGCACAATCCCGCCGAAATCGTTTCGGAAGTCGCTTCCTTGGTGAAGGTCAAGATCGAAAATGCAGGCCTTGCGTTCGATGTTGAGTACATGGATGCAATTCCAGAAACGATTCAGACTGATCCAACTCGGCTGCGTCAAATACTCATCAACGTGGTTGGCAATGCGATCAAGTTCACCAAAGTTGGCGGCGTGCGGCTCATCGCCCGATTGGTCGAGAGCGAGAATCAATCGCTCATGCAATTCGATGTGCTGGATACCGGAATTGGCATGACGCCAGAACAGTCGGCCAGTTTGTTCCAACCCTTCGCGCAGGCAGATCTGTCAACGACCCGACACTTCGGCGGTACGGGCTTGGGACTGACGATCAGCAGGCAACTCGCCCAAATGTTGGGCGGCGACGTTGTCCTGGTGAAAACAGAAAAGGGAGCTGGCACCCACTTTCGCATCACCATCGCCACGGGACCATTGGACGAGGTGTCGCGAACTCTGCGCCCGACGACGATCGCGTCTGAGCATATTTCGAAACCTTCGAAAGACTATCCTCAGGAAAGTCTAGACGGATATCGCATCTTGTTGGCCGAAGATGGTCCGGACAACCAGCGGCTCATTGCGTTTGTGTTGCGAAAGGCCGGAGCCGAAGTGGCCGTGGCCTCCGACGGCAAGCGTGCCATGGAGAGTGCCTTGGCGGCACGTGACGAAGGGAACCCATACGACACCATTCTGATGGACATGCAAATGCCAATTATGGATGGGTATGAGGCGACACGTGCATTGCGGGAAAACGATTACGACGGACCGATCATTGCACTGACCGCGAATGCGATGGCCGGTGATCGTCAGAAGTGCCTCGACGCAGGCTGCAACGACTATCAGATGAAACCGATTGATCGACGTGCATTGATCGGCGGAATCCTGGATCAGATTGAGTCGAGGGTGTCGGCAACCGTCACGCTTGACTAAGAACGTATCCTCGGACTTCTCCGTCACTTTGCGAATAACAACCGCGACAACGCATCGATCAAGCGGTCAATCTCTTCCGATGTCGTATACATGTGGCACGAGACGCGGATCAACCGTTGCCCCTCCCAATCGATGATCGGCACCTCGATCCGATCTTCCTTCCAAAGAGCTTCTCGCAACGGTTCCACGGGGCCATCGGGCAGCGGCATCGCGACCATCGAACCGTAACACTCCTCGGAATCTTGTGTGAGCGGCGGAAGGCCCGTCAGTTCGCCAAGACGCTCTCGGGCGTAGCTGGCAAGGGAATGCGTATACTCCCGGAAACGTTGGAGTCCGATGTCCGTCATGAACTCAATGGCGGCGGTGACGGCCAAGTGAGCAGAAACATCGCGTGTACCCTGCCACAGAAACTCATCGCGCCAGCAGTAGCTCGTATCCAACAAAGGACGTCCCCAACTAGTCACCACTGGACGAACCTGGGATTGAACCCGCGGATGCGCGTAGAGAAATCCTGAGCCGAACGGCGCGCATAGCCACTTGTGGCAACTGGCCGTGTAGAAGTCGCAATCCAATGCCTTGATGTCCAGAGGCTGCATTGCGATGGCGTGTGGACCATCGATACAGATTGCAATCTCCCGTTCGCGCAGTAAACCGCATAGCTTTTCCACGGGCACAACAAGCGCCGTTGGCGATGTAACGTGACTGAACACGACCAAACGTGTTCGCGAGCTAACCCCTTCCATGATCGACTCACACCACGCATCAGACAAGTTGATGGGTGTGGCAACCTTGCACACGACCAACTGGGCGCCGTGCTCGTGGCATGTCTGTTCCCACATTCGACGTACGGCACCGTACACGTGGTTGGTAATCACAACCTCATCGCCAGGGCGTAACGCAAGGCTTCGGGCGACGACATTCATCGCCACCGTGGCATTGTCGAGAAAGACACAATCGTCGGCCGGTGCATGAATGAACTGTCCCAACTTCTCAAGGCTTGCACGAAGTTCTGGAGCCAACACTCTCAAGAAGAAATCAGTCGGGTCGCCCTCAATCGTCTCTCGCCACTGTTGCTGTGCATGTTGGACCACGCGCGGAGAGGGGCCAAATGCTCCGTGGTTCAAGTACACGACCCCCTCGCGTAGCGACCACGCATCTCGGCTGATGTCTGGTTGGGGCGATGATGAAAAGTCGTTCATGTCTTGGCTGGTGATTGTTCGACGTGTGAGAGCTGCGAGAATTGTAGGGTGGGAGGTTCTGTCGGTGGAACAAGCGAACCAATTCGAATTGCTACGCCGCCGACAGGTTCACCCACCTTTCGGTCCGCCCAAGCAAGGTGGGTAAACCTGCTGGCGAATTGAGCTTGTGCAATGGCGACGTACTATGCGCCAGCAGAACTACCCACCCTACAAATTTGCTATGAGGACGACTTGCGGGAACAGTATGGAGAGAAAGCAGGAATGGACCAAGATGGGGTCTCATTTCGCCAGAATCCGTGCTGTTCAGAGGCGCAGCACCATGAAAGGGTTCTTGCTATAACTCCATGTGTCTCCGTTGCTTGTGGTGACGAGATCGCTCCCCCACAGGCGTCCCACGGTCGGCAGAATTGTCGAAAGCTGGCCAACTGGGATGTGACGGAGGAGAAACGCAGATTCATGCAATTGCAGCTTGAAACGGCCTCAACGTTTGACGTAGGCCAAGGATTCGTCTTTTGAAGCGAAGAGCATCCTAGACGATTCGACAGCGATCCGACCTAACATCACCTGTACGAGCCGGAACAAATGGCCCGCAAGAACGATCCTAGCCAGCACGCACGAACTCCTGTCTCAAGTAAGGCAGGCAGCAAGCCGGCAACTTCGGCCCCTCCGCCGAGTCGCGACAAGGCCCTGCGCGAGACCATCGAATCGATCGTGATCGCGTTTATCCTCGCATTCTTGTTCCGGACATTTCAGGCCGAAGGCTATGTGATTCCCACCGGCTCCATGGGGCCTACACTTGTCGGACTGCACAAGGATTTGAACTGTCCGAAATGCGGATTTCTGTACGAGGTGGGTGTAAGTAAGGGGGTCGACCAAACCACCGGTCGACGACGTTACGACTCACAAGCGAAGTCGACAACGTGTCCGATGTGTCGCTATCGGGCCGACGTTCGAGAGAACAATCCGCAACATCACGAGTATCTCGACTACTCAGGCGACCGCTTGCAAGTTGCCAAGTTTCTGTACGATTTCCAGGATGTGCAGCGATGGGATGTGGCCGTCTTTAAGTATCCCCATGCGGCGCAGACCAACTACATCAAGCGATTGGTTGGAATGCCGGGCGAGACCCTTCGCATCGACCATGGCGATGTGTCGACCAAGAAGCCGGATGCCGAACAGTTTGAATTGGCGCGTAAGCACCCCCGCAAGGTCGTCGCCACTTTGCAAGATGTGTACGACAACGACCGTACCTTGGACGAAATGCTCGATGCCGGATGGCCCGCTCGATGGCAATCGACGACCGCCGCCGGAGAATTACAAAGTGATGCCAGCATGTGGTCCACGGAAGACCGTGGGCGATCGTATCATCTCGACGAATCGGTGAGCGAAACGGCTTGGATCTCGTACCGCCACATTGTGCCGTCCTTCAAGCATTGGGGAATGATCGAACGTGGTACGCTCACGCCAGATGACGTTCCGCCGCCGCAGCTCATAACCGACTTTTATGCCTATAACACGGGAGTCACGCATCCTCCCGGTCCACTTGTCGGGGCCGACGTGCAATGTTTGGGGTTGCATTGGGTTGGCGATCTCGCAGTCGAATGCGGACTGCGCATCGACGGCGACGAGGGAACGATCAGCCTTGTTCTGATTGAGGGCGGACGCCAACTGCAATGCCTGCTGGACGTCGCCAAGTCCACGGTTCAATTGTCAATCGATGAACGACCTGGCTTTGCGCCCACGGCAACCCTGCCGATCAACGGCGCGGGCACGTACGACATACGTTTCGCGAATGTCAACGATTGCTTGTATCTTTGGGTCGATGACGTGCCGGTTGAGTTTGATACGGCGACCACGTTCGAGCCGCTCGATAATCAACGCCCCATGCCAGATGATCTCGTGCCGGTGCGGATTGGAGCAAGCGGGGCATCGATCACCGTCGATCACATGCGGGTGCTGCGCGACGTGTACTACATTGCCACGCGAGAGCCGCTGACACTTCACTCTCAACGATACGAAGCCGTGCTGGCTGACTACCCGAGTACCTCGCCCATATATCAAAGTCTTAGCGAGGACGGGATCAGCCGGATCATGTCCGATCCACGACATTGGTCGATCTTTGATGACATGCAACAAATTCAATTCGATGTTCTCGCGGACCATTACATGGCGCTCGGCGACAACAGCCCCGGCAGCATGGACAGCCGTCTTTGGGGGTCGCCCAATGTCCGATTGCGATTGTCTGACGACCACTTGGTTCATGAGTCATTGCTCATTGGCAAAGCGCTGTTCGTCTATTGGCCCCACACTTGGGAAGCACCGTGGAATATGGAAATTCCAGGAACCGGCATTCGCGTGCCCTTCTATCCGAACTTCAAAAAGTTCCGGCGGATTCATTGACCCCGCTCGACGTTCGAGCCCCTGCTCTCTGCGCCGCGGTGTTCGACCCGAAGTCGATGAGAACGACTTCCTCTTAAATGGCGGATCACCGTCGCTTCGCGCCAACTACTCGATCACAATTCGTGGTCTGCCCCGGTCACATGCAATCTTCGAGTCGCCGGGTGCGCAAATCCCCCCCAAGACAGATAAGCCACACTCCCCACCACGGGTATTCCTGCATTAGTTCGCGAGCTGAAAGTGCGGAGCGCCTCTCGAACAGGCTATTATACAGTTGGCGCATCGGGTTTAATTCAACGCATTCTTGGGTGTTCGACGACGTATTGCTTTGGAGTGATGCATGGTTCGATTCTAATTTGAGGATTCAGAGCGTCGTTTTCAGACGTGCTTTTTTCTCTGAACGCTTCCGTCCGAATTGCGCAGGCGGCGCATTGGCAACGCGACGGCAGCGAGGGGCGAGACAATGGGAAGCGCGTTGTTTTGTGCGATCATGAGGTTGGGCATGGTGCTGCTTACGCGGCACGGTTCGCTATTTGTGTGGCGGTGCCTTTTCTAGGCGAGAGGGCTCAGGTTGGTGAGTATTCGATTGCTTGTCGCGGACGATCACGATGTCGTTCGCACCGGTATTGTTAGTCTGCTTCGAGAAACAGACATTGATGTTGTTGCGCTCGCGTCGACTGGCAACGAGGCAGTCGCGCTGGCACAGCAAGTGAAGCCCGACGTCGTCTTACTCGATGTGCGCATGCCCGGTGGCGATGGGCTATCCGCGCTGGGGCGAATCAGAATCGACCATTCGACGTTACCTGTCTTGATGCTGTCGAACTACGACAACCCGACCTACATCGCTCGGGCAGTCGCCCTAGGTGCCAACGGCTATCTTCTCAAGAGCGCGTCGCGCGCCGAGCTAATCGAGGCAATTCGTCGCGCTTCCAAGGGAGAAAATCTCTGGACGCGGGAGGAGTTGCGTCGGGTGACCGGGGCATTGGCGGCTCCGCGGTTGGGGATTGAGAGCGACGTCCCACTCACGCAGCGAGAAGCCGAAGTGCTCAAGCTGGTCGCCGAAGGTCTGACGAACCGTCAGGTTGCCGAAGCCCTGAATATCTCCTACGAAACCGTCAAGGAACATGTCCAGAACATGCTTCGCAAGATCGGCGTGTCTGATCGAACACAAGCCGCCGTGTGGGCAGTGCGTCAGGGGCTCGTTTAACCTGCTCCAGACGGCATGATTCATGAGCGAAGCCCGAAGTCGGTCGGTTGCTTTGCCAATGAACGCATTATTTTGGTTGCTCACGTATTCGTCGATGCGTCGCACAGCCAAGTCATGCTTTTCCCTGCATCTGCGTCGACTTCGTGCCACGCGCGACAATCTTCATGGATATCCCGGCTAGAACGTCTCTTCGGCAGCACCCGTGCGTGACCCTTGGCTCGTGGTCAGCTACAATTGGCCAACCACGGGGCATGGGCTTGCATGATAAGTAGAACCTCACTGAGTAAATCACATGAAAATGATCCAACGATTCTCGGCACGGTTGATCGTCCCGGTTCTGTTCTTCGCATTGCACGGAGGCACCGTGTATGGCGAAGAAGCTGGGGAGACGCCGCGGGCCTTTCTCGACGGGAGCGGTCCTGGTTGGAACGCATTGACGGGCGAAGACTTTGTCACGGTCAATGGAAATGAAGACACATGGACCTGGTACGATGGCTTTGTCACTTGCACCGGGAAACCGGTTGGCGTGACGCGCACGAAAAAGCAGTACACCAACTTCGAACTCGTCGTCCAGTGGCGCCATCTTCGCGCGGCCGGAAACTCGGGTGTCTTCGCCTGGGTTCTCGAGGAATCGCTCGACGGGCTGCCGCCGAATAAACTTCCGTCCAACGGGATCGAAATCCAGATTCTCGATCATGGCTATGCGGAAAACTACGAGAAGAAAACGGGAAAGAAATCTGATTGGTTCACCACCAACGGCGATGTCTTTCCGGTTGGTAGCTCGACGATGACGCCGTTTCCCCCGGCGGCTCCCAATGGAAGACGGAGCTTTCCCTCGAAGAACCTTAGCCGGGGCGTTGGCGAGTGGAACCACTACTACATTCGTGCCATCAACGGCGAGGTTCGACTGTGGGTCAACGGCGAGGAAGTCTCGGGTGGGACAAACTGTGAGCCGAGCAGCGGATTCCTGTGTCTCGAGGCTGAAGGATCGCCGATCGAATTCAAGAACATCCGCATGCGCGAGTTGCCGTGACGTCCGACGACAATCCATCGCCAGCTTTGCCAGGGTTGAACCAACGCACGACCCCGTCGTTGTGGCTCGTGGTCATGCTTTCCGCCATGGCGGGCGGCATGGGGTGGGGAATCCGCGGACAATATGGCCATGAAACCGGCGCGATGATTGCCGGCGTGCTGGTCGGCTGCGTGCTAACGTTGATGTTGTGTCGCGGGTGTTCATCGCTATTTGCGGCTCGCGCCGTGGCCCTATGTGCGCTGGGAGTCTCGATTGGCGGATCGATGACATATGGGCAAACGCTGGGGCTCACGCATGATGCCGACTTAATCGGCAACGTTGCCGCCTTGCGATGGGGATTGCTTGGCGTGTTCGTCAAGGGAGCCATCTGGATCGGACTCGCCGCGGCATTCTTCGCGATGGCACTCAGCGAAACACGCTATCGCCCACTCGAATGGGCACTGCTGCTGTTGGTGATGTTGTTCCTGATGTTCGCTGGCGTGCAGCTTCTTAACGCGCCCTTCGACCCCGCCAACAAAGCATTACCGGAGATTTATTTCTCAGACGACTGGCATTGGGAACCTGAGGCCGATCTTCAACCTCGCCCCGAGCGATGGGGTGGATTGTTGGCGGCGCTGGCGGGTCTGTACATCTATGCCGGTTGGTTCCGCGGCGATCGGCTTGTGCGGCGGCTGGCGCTGTGGGGTGTGGTCGGCGGCGGCCTGGGGTTCGTCGTCGGGCAATGCGTTCAATCGTTTCATGCGTGGAACGTGGAAATCTTTCGAGAGGGTTGGTTTGCCCCGCTGGAGCCGTACATCAACTGGTGGAACATGATGGAGACCACCTTCGGTGCTGTTTGGGGTGGCATTGTCGCACTCGGTCTGTGGCTAAATCGCCATTTGATTCGCGAAGGCGACGACACACCACGGCTCGAGATAACACGGTCGGCTGAATGGCTGTTGGTTGCGGTACACGTTTCCGCGTTGGTCGCATGGAATTTTGGCAGTTTTCACCAACTCGATCGATTCGCCGATCTTGCTCTCTCGATGGTCATCATCCCGGTGATCGCGGTTAGCGCGGGCCGTCTGTGGCCTTATCTGCTTGCGCTACCCATCGTGATACTGCCAATCGCAGGAAAGACACTACGGTACGTCTGCTACGAGCGGGAACAACTCACCGTCGAATTAGGCTGGACGATTTACGTCGCCGTGCCACTGGTCGTGATGATGGTGGCGGCACTGCTTCTCGCGCGAGGAGCCATGAAGCCTGGCGGTGGGAGTACCTTCTCGCGGTGGTCGTTGCTGCTGATGACGTGGACGCTCTTCGCGCTCAACTTCGCCTTTTTTGAATTCCCTTGGCCCTGGGAAGCGTGGACGATAAGAACGCCCAACGCGATCATCTATTCGATCTGCACGATCGGGCTAACCGGGGCGGCACTGTTTGTATCGAGAGAACCGCCGAAAGAAGCCGCGGCACACACCGACGAGATATCCACGACACAAAGTGCGTGAGAGAATCTCTTGGTGGCGGAGTCGGGGTAGAGAATGCAAAGTGCTTATTGCAAAATGGGAAATGCAAAGTGAAACATGGGCACGAGGAGTTGTCGGAACGGCTTTTGGACTTTGCGGCCCGGATTGGCAAGGTTGTTGATGCGTTGCCGGATTCGCGGTTGGGGCGTCATATTGCAGGGCAATTGGTTCGCAGTGGGACTTCGCCCGTGCCCAGCTAGGAAGAGGCATGCGCCGCCGAGAGCCGGAAAGACTTCGTGCGTAAGCTCAGCATCGGCCTGAAGAATTGTAGGGCGGGAGGTTCTGTCGGCGGAACAAGCGATCCAATTCGATTTGCTCCGCCGCCGACAGGTTCACTCACCTTTCGGTTCGCCCAAACAATGGTGGGTAAACCTGCTGGCGAATTGAGATTGTACAATGGCAACGTACCATGCGCCAGCAGAACTACCCACCCTACAAAAAGTGCAAAACCTAAAGGTTTCGCCCGAACGCGAGGGTTTTAGACCCATCGTGTGGACTATGGTCACTTTTCATTTTTCAATCGATCCATCTGATCCCCCGGAATCCTCCCCATGACACCCTTGGATTGGACCTTGGTCATCGTGCTCAACGGTGCGATCATTGCCTACGGTCTCTTTCTCGGACGGGAGACGAAGTCCAGCGCCGATTGGTTTCTTGCCGGGCGTCGCTTGCCATGGTGGATTGTGGGGCTATCGCTGTATGCCACGGCGATCGATTCAAGCGATCTGGTTGCCGATTCAGGCGGTACCTATAGCCTGGGGCTGAGCTACTTTGTGACCAACTGGGTTGGTACGGTCGCCGGTTGGGTCGTGGCGGCGAACTTCATTGTGCTGCCCATGTACCGCGCCGGCATGTATACCAACGCCGAGTATCTTGAAGCTCGTTTTGGGCCAGCCGCGCGATTGATTAGCGCGTTGGTTCAAGTTCAATACCGAACCCTGGTGCTGGGGATCATCGCAACCACGATCTATCTCACGGTCACGGTCGTCTTCGAGTGGGGATCCGGAGCATGGTGGATGGTGGGCCTGATCGCCGTGTTGGCGACCATCTACACTGCATGGGGCGGCCTGCGTTCGGTGGCAATTACCGATGCCATGCAGTCGGTCGTGATGCTCATCTCAGCAGTGATTCTGTTCTCCCTGGTCTGGTCTTCGATTGGTGGCTTCTCTGGGATTGAAGCGACCATGGACAAGCATGATCCCACTCTAGCGTCGCAGATGTTGCACGTTGGACACGATCGGATCGCCACGGAGGACGTCGCGGAGTTGTCCGTCGAACAGATTGCCAATCGGTTGCTATTGGGCGGAAGTTACGACGAGCAAGCGAGCACGATTACCCGACGCACGCCGGCTTGGTTGTTCTGCATTCAATTTCTAATCGCCGGGATGGCCTATTCGATTGTGAATCATACGCAGTCGATGCGTCTGCTGGGGTCGCGCAGCGCGTGGGACATGAAGATGTCGGTCGTGATTGCCGGCTCGATCATGCTCGCCGTGACGTTCTTCAACTTGATGATGGGCGTCATGGGTCGGGCGCTGTATCCAGAGTTAGATCTCTTGCCAATCGACGAGGCGCTGAGGACATCTGCCGACGCGATCTATCCGATCATGGTCAGAGACTTCACCGGCGTAGGATTGAAGGGGCTGGTCGTCGCCGGCGTGTTGGCGGCGGCATTTTCCACATACGACTCAATCGGGTCGACGCTTTCCTCGCTGCTGACGCGCGATGTCTACGCTCGTTTCATGGTGAGCGACCGCGACGACCATCACTACTTGCGCGTTGGGCAGTGGCTCACGCCGGCAATCATCTTCAGTTCGTTTCTCTACGTCCCGTTTCTGCTGAAGCGCGGCATGCTACTGTTCTACTTAGATTTGGTCAGCGCGTTCGTCGTGCCATTGTTGACGATCTACCTGATGGGCAGCTTCACGCGAGTCCACCGCAAAAGCGGCACCGTGGGATTGCTGTGCGGGGTTGGCTATGGCGTGTGGCGGCTGCTCGCACCGCTGGCCGCGCAAAGCTTTGGTATTGGCATCCTTCCGGCAGTGATGGCCAACGAATCGGCGTCCTACATCTTCAGCATGGCGATCACCTCCGGAGCAATGGTGTTGGTCACATTGCGATACGGTTGGGAACCACGCGGCGAGCTGCTGCACGAAGAACGCAGCGGGTGGCTCCGCGACAGCCAACTAGCGGCCGCACAAATCAAACCACCAAGCGAGCACGACAGTCAAATCCTCCCTGCCATGCTCGGCATTGTCATTGTCGCAATCGGCTGCATTCTTAGCTTCGTGGTGTTCTGGTAGAAGTTGAATATCTATTGTCGGTTGGCTGTAGGGAGTCGCCAGCGGACTGCTTCGATGTGTGTCTTGTCATCGGGCCCGCGATAGCTGTAGCAAGAGACCAGCGAACCGTCGTCAACCTGAACCGTGTTGCCAAAGCCGCCGCCGCTGGCACCCACGTTCTGGTAATCGATGACGATACGATCGTGTCGGAAGTCCCATGTCGCGCCATCGTCGTAGCTGCAGATGGCCCTCAAGCCCAGCGCGTGTCCATCGGACGAATTGCTTCGCACGGTGAACGTAAGCAACAAGCGCCCGTCGTTCAGTTTGAGAAACCGCGGGTACATTTCTCCGTACGAGCCAAAATTGCCGTGGCCCGCTTGGCGGCGAAACGTACGGCCCGCGTCGGTGGAGCGCCAGAGCATCATGCGATCGCCCTGATCGCCGACTTCAACGATCTCTCCATCGATCCCCTTCATGCGCCAATGCGGTCCGGTGCGGTCAACCCGAACGACATGTAGAAGGTCTCCGTTGCTCGTGCGATGCGTGACCGATTGCGAGAAGAATCCGTCGACGTCGCTCCATCCGTCGGTGTCTGGCTGCCGGGCGACCTTCCAATCGAGCCCCGAGTTCGTCGATTTCCACCAGTAAACATGGCGAGACGCATGGGTGCCGCCATGTTGCATGCTCACACCCAACATCGCGCAGGTGCTTTCAGGCATGTCCGGATCGGGCATCTCGACAACGGTCCAATCGCTCGTCGTATTCGCACCCTTTGGAAATCCATCGGGGCCGATGCGTGTTTCGGTCCACGTATGACCTTGATCCGCCGAGCGAAAGACCTTGCTATAGGTGTGGCCTGCCTTGTTCGCCGCATCGGCACTGAGAAAATGGCAAGGCATAATCAGCGTACCGTCGCCAAGCACATTCAAGGCGAATTCTCGGCCATGAACATCTGGCTGTTCATCTCTGGGGCCCCATGTCTGCCCGTCATCGTCGGAACGCCAAAACACGGCCCGTTCCAAGTACGGCGTACCGGGCGGAATCAGATTGTTCGGCACACCTCCATAGCTAAAGGCGACGATCAGCAACTGGCCATCGGGCAATCGCGCGATCCAGGGTTTGTAGTCGTTGGGAATCCCAAGCGGGCTACGGACCGCCACGATGTTGTCGCCGGGTAGATATTGCGGCGCGAGAACCTTGATCGGCACCTCGTGTCGCTCGGCTCCATGAATGATCGACGTCAACAACATGCAAGTGAGCGCGGGAAGTACCGTCGCCAACATCTTACCGTTGCGCGTCCAGCGAGATCGCATCGCAGTCCGGTCCATGGTCCCCTCGGCCTAATAAATCTGGATGACAAAAAGACCCTGGGGCAGCACCATCACGCCCCACGTCTGGTCGGCTTCAACGTCGATCTTCTCCTTCTCTGGCGATGCCGACCCGACCACATGACCGAGCCACAGACACGCCCAACTTGACCGGTGTTGGACCCAAATGCAAGCCGTCGCGAAGTGGTCATCGGGCCACCAAGGCTTGCCGATGGTTCATCACCCAACCACACGGCGTCAATCGAAATCCTCTTGATCCGGGGGGGACATGTCGTCATCAATGAACTTGTCGTTCGTTACGTCATACGAGTCAAACTCCACTTCTGTCCAGCTATCTCGGCCATCGAATCTGTGCAAAATGGTCTCTAGACTTGGTAATGCCTCAGCTAACTTCTGAACTCCCTCTTCAGTAACATTGGTATCGAGGATATTGAGCCACTTGAGTTTCTGGAACTGTTCGATCTTCTCCAAACCGGCGTCCGTGATCGATGTGCCGGAGAGACTAAGCTTCAGTAGGTTCCGCAGACGTGGTAAGGCTACAAGACCTTTGTCGGTAATCTGCGTGTTGTCAAAACCAAGCTTCAGATACCCGTCATGTTGGACCAGACGGGCAAGGCCTACGTCCGTGATTTGGGAACCGTCGAGCTCTAGTTTGACCAGATTTGGAAACTCCCCCAGCTTCTTTGCAGCGTCGTCGTCGATGCGCTTCGCATCAAATTTGAGGTATTTTAACTCGCGCAATTTTGTTAGATGGTCGAGCATGTTCGTTGAGACCTGAGTTTTTTGCAAAGATAGTATCCACAGGTCGCTCAGCCCAGCGAGAGCGAGCATGCCGCGATCAGTCAGTCCCCTGCCCCGCATGCTAAGTTCCCGCAGTTTGGTAAGACCGGCGATGTGCAACGCGCCGGCGTCGCGAAGATCGGCACCATTACCGAGCACCAGGCTGCGGAGGTTCTCCATTGCAGCCAGTGGCTGGAAGTCATCGCCATCGAGCTGCGGACCCGATATACCCAGTTTCTTAAGCCGAGTCATTTTTCCCAGAGCATTGATACCCTTGGGCGTTACGTTCGTGGCGTCATAGAGATGGAGCTGTTCGAGCCCCTGCAACTGCGCGACTCCGGAGAGTCCCTCATCGGTGACCATTGGGCCGGTGAAGTGTAGTGACGTGAGGCGCGGCAACCGTGCAAGCGAGGCAAGCCCTGTTCCGCTTACTTGGCTCACGGCTACTCTGTTGGTGCGCATTGATGAGTCGCTGATCCATAACTCGCGTAAATGATCGAGTGTCGAAAGGTGTTCGATCCCAGCATCGGTGATCGGCAGATCTCCCAAATCCAGCCTCCGCAGTTGTCTGAGTTTTCCGATGTGTTGCAGCGCCGCGTCATCGAACGGAGCATTGTAGAGCCCAAGACGTTTGAGGTTGGTGAGTCTAGCAAGCGGCGTAAGATCATCGGCTGTGAATTTGATGCTTGGTTCGCGGTAGCCATGGAGCGAGAGTCTGGTTAGTCCACTCAACGCCCCAATCGTTGCGATCGCCTTGGGCGTCGGCTTGCTAAGTGTCAGCTCCGTGAGTTCTTCAAGTTCAGCCAAAACGTCCAGTCCGCTCTCGTCGCCGCCAGTGTGATTGATGTCAACACTCGACACGACGTCCAAATCAGCAAGTAACCGCCAATCATCTGTCGTGCCCTTCCAGTGTTGCGGGATGGCGATGGCGACATGCGGTCGATTCGTTCGTGTGTTCATCGTTGCCGAATAAGCGGCCCCCAACTCCTGCAAACGCTTCACCGCCTCGTCATGACGCTGGCTGAACTTGAACGTTAGTGACTGATGGTCATCGCTATGCGGATAAAAAGTACTGGTCACTTCGGCAGCCGGGTCAGCCGCAAGTGTGCCGGCGATCTGCACCGGTTCGGTAGTATTTGCATCAGCGGCAACCTCTTCCTCTTGTCCTGTACTCACTGGGGCATCGGCGACCTGCTTGTTTGTTTGCCGCGATGTGTCGTCACTGTTTTGTGCATCCTGCATCAGCCCTGCCCCGGGAAGGCATAGTGCCGCTGCGATGACAACCACCAGCCAGCACCAGCGTGGGGTGTGGCGATGGAAGCGTGCGGCGGGGTGCATAATGTGGCGTAGGCGACGGTCGTTGACATCTGATGCGGTGGCGACCGGCAACAGTGCGCTGCGGGAGAAACGATGTTTGACGTCAAGTACATCGATCATCGCTTGGGCGTAGTCGTTCGGTTTACAGTCGAGCTGTGTTAGCACCGCCTCGTCGCAGCAACGTTCGCGCTCGCGGCGAGCTTCCCGGTTGGCCCACCACACCATCGGATGGAACCACCACACGGTTTGTGCCACGAGTTGCAAGTGACCTACGATGACATCGCCGCGTCGTAAATGGAGGAGTTCATGAGCCAAAATCGGTTCCAGTGCTGCATGATGCGAGTCGTCGACTAAAGCCGCAGGCAGCACGATGGTCGGTCGCCAAATGCCCATCGACAGTGGGCCGATCGCGTCGCTGCTTAACACGATGCGAGACACTCGTCGTAGCCCCAAGTGCGAGGACAACCTTGCCACACGATCACTCAGCCACCGGGGTATTGTGACGCGTGTACGTTTCACACGGCGTTGAAAACGGACCCACTTAACACCGATGTAGCCAGCCAATGAGAGTGCGCCGATCGCCCAACCGGCGAATAGCGACGCTGCCGGTGAAACGCTGTGTCGAATCGGATCATCGCTGGGTACGATCACGGGCAATCCAGGTACCGCTTCGCTCGCGGGCGACTCAATGTGTTTCGGAAGTTCATCAAGTCCCACCTCATCCATGGGAATGCTTTGAGGTGTTGCTGCTTGATGCGGTTCGCTTATCGCTGCTGGCGATTGTTCTGCCCAGGCCCAGCTAAAGAGACTGGTTCTGCTGGCCGCAAGTGGCGGAGTGAGGCACTTAACGATCACCAACATCCACAACAGATAGGCTAAGTGCGGGCGCGATCGTGCGGTTAGCCTGACGACGATGGCGACGGCGATGGCTACTAGCGTGACTTGCAGTAACTGGGCTGCGGCGGCATCGGTCCATGAGGCAAGTTCAAGATTCATCTTGCTTTTTCTCCAGCTCTTTGAGCAATGTCCGCAGACGGCGGATGTCTTGCGAAGAGAGTTCCGCGTCGCGGATCAAGTGTTCGACCAGCGGAAGCGCTTCGCCATCGAACAGGCGGCGAACAAAATCGTCGACCGTTTCGCGGATGACCTGAACCGGACGCACACGGGCGGAATACCAACGGCTGCGCCCGCGGCGCTCTGACTTCAAGTAGCCCTTGGCCTCGAGCCGCCGCAGATATGTCTGAACGGTCTTGTATTCCAGGTTCCGATCATCCGGCAGCGCGTCGAGCACTTCGCGGACGGAGCCACCTCGAAGTTGCCACACAACTCGGGCGATTTCG
>CAZNXE010000090.1:0-18486 GCA_964576465.1 uncultured Planctomycetaceae bacterium | reverse complement strand
GTGTTTGTCATCGTTCTGCTGTTCGCCGGTTGGTATCTCGATCCCACGTCGAACAATCCGGCGCGGCTCTACCTGAGCTTCGTGCTTTCGACGACGAGTTACCTGGTGCTGCTGCTGGCGCTGTTCCTTTCCGTCTTCAGTTTGCCGAATGACATTCGCTATAAAACGATCTACACCGTGGTGACCAAGCCGGTTCGTCCCAGCGAGATCGTGCTCGGTCGAATCATCGGGTTCACCGCCATCGGAACCGTATTACTACTTGCAACAGGGCTGATCAGCTACGTCTTCGTTGTTCGTGGATTGAGCCACACACACGAGATTGAAGAAGCTGGATCGCAAACGGCCTCGCGTTCCGACGATGCGAGCGAAGACATTGTGCCGCGCCGTTCGACTCGGGTTCATAACCATCGGCACGAGTATCGCGAAGGCGACGGTCGAACGTCGACCATCCAAGGTCATTGGCATTCGGTCGACGATTCGGACGATGGAAAACATGCCGTGGGTGGCGTCGAAGGTTTGCTTGTCGCCAGGGTTCCCGTCGTGGGCCAACTTTCGTTTCGCGATGACCAAGGTAAGCTCGCCGAAAAAGGTGTCTCGGTCGGACAGGAATCGCGATATCGCTCTTGGATCAGTGGTGGCAGCCAAGCCGCCGCAGTGTGGATTTTCGACAACGTAACCGCCGACCGATTTCCCAATGGCTTGCCGCTGGAATTGAATATTGGCGTCTTTCGTACGCACCAAGGAGACAAAGGGAAACGCGGCGTATTGGGTAGCATCATTCTGCGAAACCCGAACGACCCCGAGATCGTGACATCGCCACGAAACTTCATCGCCCAGGAGTATCGCTCGGATCTGAAACTCATCACCCGAGAGCTCTCGGGCGAAAATGGAGAGCAGCTTGATCTGTTCGACGATCTTGCTCCTGATGGCCGTTTAGAAGTAATGGTTCTGTGCCTCGAACCGGGCCAATACTACGGGATGTCACCGACGGACGTGTATCTACGTTCTCGCGACGCCCTGTTCTTTGGCAACTTCATGAAGGGCTTCGCCGGCATCTGGATGCAGATGCTCATCATCACCACCATCGGAGTGTCGTTGAGTACATTTCTAAATTCGGCGGTGGCCATGCTCGGCACGCTGGTGCTTATTATCGCCGGTTTCGTACGGGCATTCATTCTAGACGTGGCTGCCGACCGCGTTCTCGGGGGTGGGCCACTCGAGTCGTTGATTCGTATGGTCAAGCAGTTGAATGTCAGCTCGCCATTGGAAGCCGGATTAGGCGGTGAGGTGGCAACCACGCTTGACGACATTTACCAGGGGTCGTTGGGCGGAATGGTTTATCTCGTGCCAGACCTTGCGGGGTTGAGCAATGCGAGTCGCGTGGCTCATGGTTTCGACATTCCGTGGAACGAGGTGTTGATCCACGCGACCACCACATTCGGATACATGATTCCCGTCTTCGTGGCGGGCTATTTATTCTTAAAGATGCGAGAGGTGGCCAAATGAGCGGGCAAAATTCGTTCAAACGCAAGGTCGCATATCTTATTGGTATCGCCGTGTTAATGGTGCCCATCGCGTTGTTGGGCCAACCATCAACGCGAGGAACCGTTGAGCAATCTGGCTCCGCTGGCGGATTGCTTGCCCGTTGGAGAACCGAACAAGGATTGAGCCAGGCCAATCTTGGCGAACTTGATCCAACTACCGAAGCGCTCAAACTCGCGGCACTTGGCATGCGTGGCGTGGCGTCGACGATTTTGTGGACGAAGTCGCAGCACTATCAACGAGAGCAAGATTGGACCGCGCTTTCCGCCGTTAACGAACAAATCACCAAACTCCAGCCACACTTCATCGCCGCCTGGCGAAATCAAGCATGGAACCTCGCCTACAATGTCTCGATCGAATGGGACAACTACCGCGATCGCTACTTTTGGATCATCAAGGGCATCGACTTCGCCAGGGAGGGTGCCCGTTTTAACGACCGCTCGCCGCTGATGAAGTGGGAGACTGGTTGGATTATTTCCCAGAAGATCGGGCGGTCGGACGAGCACGAACTATTCCGCGAGCTGTTTCGCAACGACGACGATTTTCACGGTAGTCGCCGCACAGGCAACCAACGCGACAACTGGCTAGTCGGCAAGGAATGGTTTGAAGCTGCTCAGAATCTCGTCGATAACGAAGGCGTCCCGCTCCGGGGCAAAAATCCAGTCGTGTTTCACACGCATCCGGCCATGTCTCAGATTCATTATGCCGCGGCGATCGAAGAAGAGGGGACCTTTGGTGAAGTAGCTCAAGTGGCGTGGAGTCGTGCCCAACAGGACTGGAAAGCATACGGAGAGCGCGAATTCCAAGTCTCCGGCACGCAAATTCGCTTCGAAGATTTCGATCTCTATATGGAACTTTACCGCGAAAAAGCTGCCCGACTCGAGGCCCTGCACCCAGGGCTGCGTGCCCAACTGTTAGATCTGAAGGTTAAAAAACTCTCAGAAGCGGATCAGGCGTTGCTGAAGAAATCTCGCGAGGATCTTTCTTCCGACGACATCGATCGTCTCCGCGCATTGCAACCACAGCTCTTAATCGATCACGCCGAAGTGGCCGAGAACATCCCGGCCGACCGTCGCGAAGAGGCGCGCAAGCTGGCGAGCGAAGCGGCGAACTATTTCAACAAGCTCGAACTGGTTGACCGATCTCGAAACGAAGTCAACTACCGCTTTTGGAAGGTTCGCTGCCAGGCCGAACGAACCGAAGACGCGTTGTCGGCGCGGCGGCTGATTTACGAAGGGAATCGCGCCTACGATGAAGGGGCCGATCTGCAAACGGCTCGAAAGCGGTACGAAGCGGGGCTCGAGCATTGGAGTGCCCTGTTCGATCAGTTTCCCTTGTTACTCGAGGACGGGACAACGGGCGACGAATTGTTAGCGGTCATCGATCGCTACAGAGAAATCCTTCGCAAGTCGGATGAACCGTTCCCCGATCCGTTCGTTTTGCAAAGTCTGCTCGACTTCAATTGGATGCCGACTCCCCCGGAGTAAGCCGTCTGGAGTTCTATTGCGCTCGGAAAGTGCCTTGAAAATCCCCCAGCGTCAATCTCCCCGCGAACATGTCAGGTGGGAGACCTGCCTTTCGCACCTCTCCATCCCCCCCGTGCAAGTGGTAGTTTTCTTGACCTGAAAATGGCTGTGCGCTAGGATACACGCAGCTTCACAGACTCCAGCCCCAGATGAATCTCCCGTGGACCCGTGACAGGTTCTACGGGCCAACCATCCGACCCCCTAGCGTCGCGCCTACCTAAAATCTCGCCACGCCGAACCTTCGGGATACGATCGATGCCCGAGACGATGTTCTCCTTTGTGACGTTGCTGCGCGGAATGATGGCGGCATGTTATTGCTTGCCGTTGATTGTCGCGTTGGCTTCAACTCCTTCGATGGCGGACGGATCATCGCTGACCGCGCGCATTGATGCCGCGATCGAGGCTTCTCTACAGGGATCCCCGGCACAGCGGTGTGATGATGCTGAGTTTGTTCGACGGATCTACCTCGATCTGACCGGCGCGATTCCCTCTCCCGGACAAGCCCGATCCTTCTTGGACGATCCGTCTGCCGAGAAGCGAACCGCGTTGGTCGACCAACTGTTGGACAGCCCTGCATACGCCCGGCGCATGCAGATTTGGTTTGACGTGATGCTGATGGAGCGACGCCCAAACGTTCACGTTCCGTTACCCCAGTGGCAGGAATACCTGCGTCGCGCTTTCCTGGAGAATCGTCCTTACAACGAACTCGTACGAGAAATCCTCGCCGCCGACGGCGCCGAACCCGCCACGCGACCGGCAGCGAAATTTTATCTCGAACGCACGGGCGATGTGAACTTGCTGACTCGTGATATCGGCCGGCTGTTTCTCGGGCGCGACATGCAATGTTGCCAGTGTCACGATCATCCACTGATCGACGACTACCACCAACAGCACTACTACGGTCTAGTGGCCTTCCTGAACCGCAGCACTCTCTTCACTGACAAGAATAAGAAAGTGTTCGTGGGGGAGAAGGGCATTTCGGATGTGCAGAAGTTCACATCCGTGTTCTTCCCTGATGAGCCCCACGAAACACCACCGCGAGTATTGGATCGGCAGCCGATCGATGAACCGCGGTTTCCCAAAGATCAAGAACACCTCGTCGCCCCTGCTGACAATGTTCGACCCGTGCCAAAGTTTAGCCGCCGCGAACAGTTGGCGCTGGCCGTTACGGCAGCAGACAATCAAGATTTCGCCAAGAACGCGGTCAATCGGTTTTGGGCCATGATGATGGGTCGAGGGCTGGTGGAACCGCTGGATCTACACCACACGGCAAACCCACCGTCGCACCCAGGGTTGCTCGATGACTTGGCCGGGGCTTTGGTCTCCTCGGGCTTCAACGTGAAGGCCATCCTCCGCGCGATGGCGCTCAGCGAGACTTACCAGCGTTCGAGTCTGCTGCCCGAGGGCGTCGACGAAGAGTCGCTGCCGCCGGAAACCTTTGCCGTGGCGGCGCTACGGCCTCTCTCGCCTGAGCAATTGTGCTTCAGCCTTCTGCAAGCGTTGGGGCTCTCCGACGTGCAGCGCACCGCGGTCGATAACCAACTGCAAACGGCCGATCCTCGATTGAATGACTTGCTCTCGATTGACCCTGCCCGCGAAGCGCTGCGAGACCAGCTCGCCGAACAGGCGGTCTTCGATCGACTCAAGGGAAATCTTGGGGCATTCGTGAGTCTCTTCGGTGGACCTCCAGGTAGCTCACAAGACAATGCCGAGACGACAGTCCATCAATCGCTATTCCTGACCAACAGCGCAACGGCAAACAGTTGGCTTGGCACGGGAGTCGCCGGATTGGTTCATCGCTTGACGAGCATCACCGATCCCGACGCGGTGGCCGACGAGTTATATGTCAGTGTCTTGTCTCGACGCCCGAGCGACGTCGAGCGTGGCGAGGTTTCAGGCTTTCTTGCGGCCCGTGGCGCCGAGCGCGAGGCAGCGCTCCAAGAGATGGCTTGGGGGCTGTGCGTGTCACCGGAGTTCCGATTCAACCATTAGCTATACCGTCCAACGCAATCTGCTACGGGAGAGCAGGACCATGAAATGTAAGTATGCGTGCAATTCGGCGGAACATGTCGTAGCCCGACGTCAATTTCTCGGAGGGCTGGCAACCGGTTTCGGAGCCGCGGCGGGCGGATTCGGCGGTGCCTTGCAAGCGGCAGCCGCCGCCGAACTCCAGCGGCAACAAAAACGCGTGCTTGTGTTTTATATGGCCGGAGGGCTTAGCCAGTTGGAATCGTGGGATCCTAAGCCGGGCACCGATACGGGCGGTCCGTTCCGTGCGATTCCTACCTCGGTTCCAGGCACGCACATCAGTGAGTTGTTACCCCACACCGCGCAACAAATGCACCGGCTAATGATCGTCCGCGGAGTGAACACGGCGGAGAACGATCACGGGAAGGGTTCTTATTTTATGCACACCGGTCGGCGGCAAGCGCCCTCGGCCGACTATCCGCATCTTGGTTCGCTGGTTGCCAAGATGGTTGCCCCCGAGGACTCTGCGCTGCCGGGATATATCCACATCACCCCGGGCGGCGGCGGCAATGTCGGTTCGAGCGAAGCGGCGTTCCTCGGCCCTCGGTATGCTTCGGTCACGTTGGGCAACGGCAAGCCGCCCCAGAACACGGTCCGCCCAGAAGGGGTTTCCGAGGTTTCGGCACAAGCTCGAACGGCATTTTTTCACCGTGCCAGCGACCGATTCTCCCAGCGGCGGCGAACCGCACAAACCGAGGCCTACACGTCGACCTACGATCAGGCGGCCGCCCTAATGCAGCAGCGAGACGTGTTTGACGTATCGAAAGAGCCAGAAGCCGACCAAGATCGCTACGGCAAGCACGACTTTGGCCGGCAGTGTCTGCTCGCGCGGCGACTGCTCGAAAACGGTGTCACGTTCGTTAAGGTCTCGCATTCAAACTACGACACGCACAACGAGAACTTCAATTTTCACATCGAGCAACTTGGCGAGTTCGATCACACGTTCGCCACCACCATCAACGACTTGGCCGAACGCGGCATGCTTGAAAGCACGTTGGTCGTGGTGATGTCGGAATTCGGTCGCACGCCGCGAATCAACCATCAATTCGGGCGCGACCACTGGGGTACCGCGTGGTCGGTCATCATGGGTGGCTGCGGCTTGCAATCGGGCGGAATCGTTGGAAAAACCAATGACAATGGCACCGAAGTGGCCGAGCGCGAGGTCCATGGTGGGCATCTGTTCCATACGTACCTGCGGGCACTGGGTCTGAATCCTACCGAACAATTGACGGTCAATGGCCGTGACGTGCAGGTGGCCGACCCGACCGCGGAGGCCATCGAGGAGATGTTAGCGTGAGCCTCATAGCAGATCCGCTGGCGACCCACGTCGCGCGTGAGTTCAAACACGAACGACCGCTGATCAACATCGTTACTCCAGAATGCAAGCCCAAGCACCCAAGGATGAGGCCGAGAAGTGACGGACACTCCCGCGAAAATCGTTCCCGCCGACGCGCATCAGGTGGCCGAGTACAAGCATGCCAGCCCCTTGGTCTCGTGCCGCTTCGATCCGCAGGGTCGATATCTCTTTGCCGGCGGGCAAATTCCCTTGCTCCAGCGTTGGTCGTTGGATAGCGATGCCACGGCCACATTCACCGGGCACGATAGTTGGGTCTGGAGCATGGATTTCGACCCAACGGCATCGACACTCGTCACCGCCGGTTACGATGGACGGCTGATTTGGTGGGAGACCGCCGCCGAGACGCCTGAACCGCAACGCATCGTTGAAGCCCACAACGGTTGGGCGCGGGCCGTGGCGTTTCATCCCGATGGATCGATCGTGGCAAGCTGCGGCAACGATCATCTCGTCAAGCTTTGGAACGCCGCCGATGGAACGCTCGTACGACAGCTCGAAGGACACGCGTGCCATGTCTACAACCTGGCATTCACGCCCGACGGCAAGTTTCTCGTTTCAGGCGATTTGAAAGGCCGCATCCTGCAGTGGGACCTGGCCGACGGCACGATGGTCCGGGAGCTCGACGCCGCGGCGCTTTACATCTACGACAAGGGGTTTCGCGCCGACATTGGCGGGGTGCGCGGCATGGCCTTCTCTGACGACGGAAAACAACTGGCCTGCTGCGGAATCACCAACGTCAGCAACGCTTTTGCCGGCATCGGCAACCCTGCCATTGTGTTATTCGATTTTGAAACCGGCGAATCTCGCCTACTGAAATTCAAGGAAGATCTCAAAGCCGTCTGCTGGACCGTGGCCTTCCATCCCGACGGATTCTTAATCTCAGCAGCCAGCGGTGGAGCTGGCGGTTTTCTAGCCTTTTGGGACCAAGAGGGCGAACACGAAGTGTTCAAACACAAGTTGCCCAACCGCATCCGAGCCATGTCCCTGCACGCCGCCACAAACCGAGTGGCCCTAGCCGGCGATAACAGCATGGTGCGCCTCTACAGTTTGGGGCCGAAGCCCGCGGAAGAGAAAGAACCGGCCGCCGGATAACATCACTCCGCCCAACTCGGATAGGTTTGCTTGACTTACAGGCGGACCGTGTCGTTGACGCTCCGAGACGAAACCCACATACGGTTGACATGTCCAGGGTTCAGGCGCCGCCGGGGTTGATTCGACAGCCCTGAACTACCCGCAGGGCGGCATCTCGAAAAGCCTGCGCCTCTTGATCACCCTGGGCGAGTTCCTTTTCCAGAGTATCAAGCACCTCGTAGAAAAGATCCCATCCGGATCGCTGCATGGCCAGTTCCTCGGCCAGGGCAGACGGCGTCTCGATGAACTGTTCGATCAACGGGCACAACCGTTCGGCGGCCATCTCCATCAATACCATCGCCTCGGCCCGATCTTTCTCCTTGCCACCTGTCAACAACTCACCAACACGCAAGGCCAGGCGCAGCGCTACGAGCGTGATGGGGATGTGGGACGCAAAGCAGCCGGTGAATGGATCGATCGTTTTTTTAACCCGATCATCCGGCCAGGGAAGAGTTTTGATGTAATGCGAAAAATAAAGTGTTCGCACCAGGTCGCCGACGAACCGCCCCACCTTCGCTGACTCGATCGCCAAGCCAGCGAATGCGTCCTTGTCGTGACGCATGATTAGGCCGGCCGCATGGACATAGCGCAACGGCGCCGAGCCCGCGAAGAGAACCGAAAGCAAGTACGCCTGATCTTCCGCACGACCGATAAACGTTGGTGTGAACGGTCGATGTCGGCGCAAAGCATCGACGAGAATCCCGTTGGTGCCGCCGGTGACATGAATGCGGTGGAGACAGGTATTCTTTCCGTCTAGGTTTCCGGCGGCGGTTGTGTACCGCGTCATCATCTCGGCTTCCGTCGAAAGTGCCATCGGCAATCGATTAAAGAACGCCACCGCTTCTCCGGCGGGTATTTCGGAAGGTCGCGTGACATCGGCCGTGAACAAGCCGCGGGCGATGTCCTTTTCGTTCACCAGAGCCCCGGCCAACATTCCCAGTTCCACGGGTTGGCCATCGGCATCGATGCCTTGGGCGCCCCACAGCGGAGTTTGGAAGTGCGCGAAAGCACTACCGCCGCCTTCTTCAACCAGTTGCTGCTGCGGGAAGACTTGATCCAGGTCAATCTTGAACGTGGCCCGAACGCGCTGCTCCACCAACACGTGCCACAGTGCGGAAACCGCCTTGAGAAAGCTGTAATGGCGACCATACTCACCATCGACTCCAAATACTCGGCGTAGCGGTTCGATGTCTTTTTCGCCAAGGTATCGCTCAATGGCCGGTGCGAGAACTTCGTCGATCAGCCGCTCGGTGGCCACTTCAGAAAACACGTAGACATCGACATGCGGCATATCCGGCGCCGCGGAAAACGCTTCCTGAAGATAATCTCGGGCGATGGTTTTTAGGCCCTTGTGTGTGACCGAAACCGAGAGCGCACAAGCCATGCGCGCATCGGGCGCCGCGCGTCCCGAGTCTTTCTCGAATGCAATCGCCTCATTCAGGCCCCGGAGACCATAAATGATCTCATTCGCCTCGGTCTCAATATCCAAAGGAATCGGATGGTCGAACCAATACTGTTGCGGTTCCTCGATGATGACCTTGAGCCGATCTCGCAACTCACTTGAAAAAGGGAGATCATCTAGCGACGAAAGGTCCGACGGAAGTGTTAGGAGGATATTGGAAGTGAGCAAGATCTCCGAGATGGGATCGGCAATAGGGTGAGGGTTGAGTTGATCGATGCGAACCGTGCGCCGTTCTCTCAATCGAGAAACCGTTCCGTCCGGATCATCCAAACACGAGGCACCCTCGGGGAACAGAAAGCCCCACACAGCTTTTTGGGCCACCTCGTCCCAAGGCGATTCGGGTGAGCGATCTGCCCAGTCGGCCGCCGCCCTTCGTTTTCGAGCCAAATCCTCATGACGATCGGCCAGTTCATGTTGCTCGGCCTGAACCCACTGGCTGAGACGCAACAGGAACGTGGCGAGCGAGGAACCTTGGACCGTCTGGGCTTCGAGCATCGCCGTCGCCGTTTCTGCCTCGTGGCCTCCGCACAAACTCAGCAGGAACGCTCCATTGGCTCTCGCTCCTTTAGCCGTGTCGTCGTTCCCGGGCGTTTCCAACAGCAGGGGTGCGTTGATTCCGCTGAGCGACTGCACACCGTCGGTGCCCACGATTCGGCGCAGCAATCTTTGAAAATCGTCCAACATGCCTCGGATTATACGTGGTTCAATCGAGGCCACTAGTCGGGTCAGATTCATCGGTCGAAAACGTCGCCCCCGCGGCAACATCGACGTCCTTCGAGTCCCGTCACTTCTGTAGGCCACGCACACTCGTTGAATCTTGCACAACCGTCACATTCGCTTGGCAATCTTCCGAGATCTTCTGCCGAATGCCCTGTGCGGGGGATTTCGCTCCCGTGGCGCGTGCTAGACTTCCGACCGGGTGGACCTTGCTCCCTCGAACGCGCATCCTGCCGATTTTGCCCACCGCTTTGATTGCACTTCTCGTGAGCCCCAGGTAAGACGCGACGCGCTTCGCCGGCAAACTGTTGTGGCGGGGTGTCGCTGGTCGAAGTGAATCGATAACCGTACGGACTACCGTCGGGCATGGACGCGCCCTTGGTTTGCGGCGTCGCCTTTCAGTTGGCGACTGCCACGTTTACCCACCACGTATAGATGCGCGTGCCCAATGCTCGAAGAGCGTAGTTTGAAGGTTGATCTCGTCGCCCTGGGCCTGTTGGTCCTGTGCATCTTTCTTACGTTGTCGCTGACGACGTACGATCCGGCGGATGCCCCTAGTACGATCGTTTACCCGCCGCATGAAGAGATTGCCAATGTGTGCGGTCATACCGGCGCTTGGATCGCGGCGATGTCGTTCGAGGCCCTGGGGCTGGGGGCCTATTACCTCGTTGCTTCACTAATCGTTCTCGACACAGTGCTCCTGGTTCGCCGGGGTGTGAATGAGCCATGGCTGCGGGCCATCGGGTGGCTCGTCTCGCTGGTAGGAATCACCACGCTGGCCGCGATGGCAGCGCCGTCGTTCTCGCCCGGGCCGGTGATTGGTGCTGGTGGGTATTTGGGAGCGGCCGCACAAGGGCTCCTCCAACCGCACTTCGCCCATGTCGGGGCCTATGTCCTGGCCGCGAGTTTAGTGGCCGGGGGGCTGTTGCTGTGTACCGACTACATACTGATTCAACTCGCGGCGATCGTGCTTGGCAAACCAACCGTCGGCGTCGGGCGCGGGTTGGCTCGGGCCGGAAAAGCATATCGCCAGCGAGGAGCGAAACCGGCAAAGCCCAAGAAAGCCCTCACGGATCTCGAGGACGAAATTGAGGAAGAGGAAGAAGAATACGAAGAGGTCGACGAGCCAGACGTTCGGATCGCTGGAGAAAATGACGACGAAGAGGATGAAGCAGAGGAAGAGGAGTACGAAGACGAAGAGGTCGACGAAGAGGATAAACCGCGAAAGGGCGTTGCCGGACGGTTGGCCTCGGCGCTGCGAATCAAAGGCCCCAAGAGCAAGCGCGAGCGGCAAGAGGTCATCAAGGAAATCGAAGCGGCCAGCCGGCAGGAAGACGACCAAGACTACGAACTACCGCCGCTCGACTTGTTGCTGGAAAGCGAGGACTTTTCGTTCGACGAACAGCGGAAGGACGTGCGCCGTAAGGCAAAGATTCTAGAAAAGACGTTCGCCAATTTTGGGTTCAACGTACGCGTCGTCGAAATCGAGTCTGGCCCCGTGATTGCCCAATTCGAGGTCGAATTGGAAGCCGGCTTGCGACTCAGCAAGATCACCGGACTGGCCGACGACCTGGCCATCGCGCTGCGCGTTCCCAACGTGCGCATCGTGGCGCCGATTCCCGGCAAGAACACCGTTGGCATCGAAGTGCCGAACAAGCAGCGGCAGTTGGTCCGCATGCGTGAGGTCATCGAGGAATCGTCCAATAAAGTGGCAAAAATGCAATTGCCACTGTTCCTCGGAAAAGACGTCGCCGGAAGGCCGTTGGTCGCCGACTTGGCTTCCCTGCCACATTTGCTCATCGCCGGGCGCACGGGCACTGGCAAGAGCGTTTGTTTGAACACCATCATCACGTCGCTGCTGATGACCCGCCGTCCCGACGAGGTCAGGCTGCTGCTGATCGACCCCAAAATGGTCGAACTTAGCGGCTATAAAACGCTGCCACATTTAATGCACCCCGTGGTGACCGACATGGGCAAGGCCGAGGCAATTTTGGCCTGGGCCGTCGAAAAGATGGAAGAACGTTACGCCCTGCTGGCTCGAGCCGGGGTGCGTCATCTGAGTGTCTATAACCAGCTCGGCGAAGAGGAGTTGATGGACCGCCTTGCGCCGGAAACCGAGGAAGAGCGGGAACAGATCCCCACGCACCTGCCATACATTGTTGTCGTGGCCGATGAAATCGCCGACTTGATGATGACCGCCGCCAAGGAAGTCGAGCAGCACATTATCCGCCTGGCGCAAAAGAGCCGCGCGGTTGGAATTCACTTAGTGTTGGCGACGCAGAAACCAACGGTCGACGTCATTACGGGCTTAATCAAATCGAACTTGCCGGCTCGGATTTCGTTTCAGGTGGCCAGTCGCACCGACAGCCGCGTGGTACTCGACGAAATGGGCGCCGATCGACTGTTGGGCAACGGTGACATGTTGTTCTTGTGGCCAGGTACTAGCACCCTGTTGCGTGGACAGGGGACCTACATCAGCGACGATGAAATCAACGCGATCATCGACCATGTCGGTACGTCAGAACCGCAGTTCGCCCGGGAACTGGTGCAATTGCCTGCGGATGGACAATCAGGTGGAGGGATCAGCAGCTTCAAAGACCGCGATGAACTGTACGAAGCAGCGGTCGACGTCGTGGTTCGCGAGGGCCGTGGCAGTGTTTCCCTGTTGCAGCGAACACTGGGGATTGGCTACGGCAGGGCCGCGCGACTGATCGACTACATGGCCGAAGATGGTTTTGTCGGTCAATACAACGGTTCGCAGGCTCGTGAAGTGTTGCTCACGCCGGAACAGTGGGACGAAATGCAAGGTGCCGACGGCGCCGCTCCGCCGGTTGTGACGACTCCCTCCTCGAAAAGCAAACCACTGGTAAGGAAATCGACCAGCAAGAAAAAGTCATCCCGCGCGACATCGTTGCGTGTCAAACCGGAAGAAGACGAATTGGAAGATGAGTTGGAAGACGCCGACGACGGCGAGGAGTTCGAAGAGGTAGAGGACGCAGCAGAGGATGAAGCCCCGTGGGAAGAAGCCGACGCCGAGGATGAGTACGAAGAAGAGGAAGAAGAAGACGGGGAGGACGAAGACGAAACCGACGAGGGCGACGGCGAGTGGGACGAGGAAGATGAAGCCGCCGCCGAGTACGAGGAGGACGGTTTCGAGGAGCCCGAGGTCGAGGATAGCGAGGACAACTCACGTGTTCGCCGGACGATCCAACGGCGGCGCAAACGGGCCTAAAAGACCGGTTTTCTCCCGCAATAACGAGGAATTTCCGGCCGAACTGCTAGCGGCTCCCGGTCACGGATCGATTGACTTTCGATCCCTGCCCGCGTATGGTTTTGGTCGTAAGTAGAAACTTTCGCCTGCCCACGATTGTGCGATGACCCCATTTGCCTGCAATTCGACTTCGCGACACGTATCAAACGTGGCCACCTGTCGCGCGACCATCGCGATTACGATTATTCAAATTTGGGGGCCGTAAGGGCAGCGAAAGATCCAATGATCTCCACCAGCCCTGAGGCCCACGCGGTCGCAGGGCTGTTTGCTTTTACAACAGGCATCCCACCGACAATACAGCGTTACGTAAAGACGATGGATCACCCGGCGGCGTGCCGATGGTCACCTGGAACAAACGACAACTAGCCACGAGGAATCCGCGCCATGCGGCGTATCCAGATCTACGACACCACCTTGCGTGACGGCAGCCAAGGTGAAGGCGTCAGTTTCTCCCTTGAAGATAAGTTGCTGCTGGCACAGCGGCTCGATTCGCTGGGCTTCGACTTCATCGAAGGTGGGTATCCGCTATCGAACGACAAAGACGAACAGTTCTTCCGGCGCGTTGGTGATTCGGGTCTCGAACATGCCAAGATTTGTGCCTTCGGGATGACGCGCCGCAAGGGAGTCGATCCGGCCGATGATCCCGGCATGCAGGCTTTGATCGCTGCGCAGTCCGAAGTCATCACGCTGGTCGGGAAAACTTCCGACTTTCATGCCAAGGAAGTTCTGCGGGTTAGCCTCGAAGAAAACATCGCCATGATCGCCGATAGCGTTCGCTACTTGTGCGAGTGCGGTCGCGAGGTGATCTACGATGCTGAACACTTCTTCGACGGCTGGAAATCGAACCCGGACTACGCACGACAAACCATTCAAGCGGCTGCTGATGCTGGCGCGAACCTGATCGTGTTGTGTGATACCAACGGCGGCAGCATGCCCGAGGAGATCGCCGAATTGACCGCGGCGGCAATCGCGGCGGTTGGCGTGCCGATTGGCATTCACTGTCACAACGATTGCGAAATGGCCGTGGCCAACTCGCTGGCGGCCATCGACGTGGGCGCGGTCCACGTTCAAGGCACTATCAATGGGTTCGGCGAGCGTTGTGGGAATGCCGATCTCATTTCGATCATCGCCAACTTGGCATTGAAAAAGCAAGGTTACGAGGTGCTGCATGCCGGCGGGGTCGAACGCTTGACCGAACTGTCGCGCTACGTCTACGAAATAGTCAACTGGAATTGGCGTTCTAGTCAGCCATTCGTGGGCCAGAGTGCCTTCGCGCATAAGGGCGGGATGCACGTTCACGCGGTGAATCGGGTAGCCAGCAGCTACGAACACATCGAACCTGAGCAGGTTGGCAACGAGCGGCGCGTGCTTGTGAGCGAGCTTTCCGGTCGCTCGAACATCGTCGCCATGACCAGCAAGCATAATATCGACAATGACACGGCGCTGATGAATGAAATCTTGGCCCGAGTCGTTTCGTTGGAAAACGAGGGCTATCAATTCGAGGCCGCGGAGGCTTCATTCGATTTGCTGGTCAAGAAGTGCGCCGGCACCTACAAGCCGCTGTTCGAGCGACTCAGTTATCACGTGAGTGTCGAGACCGATCGTTCCGGCGAAGTGATCACCGAAGCGACCGTCAAGGTCCGATTGGGTGATCAGATTCGCCACGAAGTTGCCGAAGGCGACGGTCCAATCAACGCCCTTGATGCGGCACTTCGTAAAGCGCTCAACGGCTTTTTCCCCGCACTTCGGGCCATGCATTTGGTCGATTACCGCGTGCGGGTCATCAACTGCGAAGCGGGCACCGCGGCGGTTGTGCGAGTGATGATCGAGAGCCGCGACAAGGAAGACGTGTGGGGTACCGTCGGCGTGAGCGAGAACATTATCGAAGCCAGTTGGATCGCGCTGGTCGACAGCTTCGAGTACAAGCTCTACAAAGATGAAGCCCAAACGCAGCAGCCGCGGTTGGCCCCCTCGACCACTGGCTAGCGCTTTGTCACGATTGGCATTTCGAGTGCCACAAGATTTGCCAATGCCTATGTGGAATGTTTGAGTCATCTCCGGCACAGGCGGAGCCAGTGGCACCCAACTCCAAGACTAAATCTAGGTCGAGCACGAAGTCCTGCATTTTCTCGTTCAAAGACCACCCATTCATCCCTGCCTTTCCACGAAGTAACGATCGCGATCAAAGATGGCAACCGAGTCTCAACCGCAAGAGCTTCCGAAACAGTACGACCACGGTCCCGCACAAAAGCGGTGGTCGGAGCATTGGGAAAAGCACGCCTATGGGCATAGCGAGCCCGATCCGAAGCGTGAATCGTTTTGCATTGTGATCCCGCCGCCCAACGTCACGGGAGCCCTGCATCTTGGTCACGCGCTGAACAACACGTTGCAAGATGTGTTGATCCGCATGCGGCGAATGCAAGGGATCAACGCGCTGTGGATGCCCGGCACCGACCATGCAGGCATCGCCACGCAAGCCGTGGTTGAACGACGATTGCTGGAAGAGGAAGGAAAAACCCGGCACGACGTGGGGCGCGAGGAACTGATTGATCGCATTTGGAAATGGAAGCACGACTACGAGCAACGGATTTTAGGGCAGCTCAAGGCCATGGGCTGTAGCTGCGACTGGCAGCGAACACGGTTTACGCTCGACGAAGTGTGCGCGCGAGCGGTCCGTTACACGTTCTTCAGCATGTTCGAGCAGAAGCTAATTTATCGCGGTCAGCGGTTGGTCAATTGGGATCCGTTCCTGCAAACCGCGGTCAGCGACGACGAGGTGTTTCACGAGACGATCAAAGGCCACTTCTGGCACTTGCGCTACCCGGTGATCGACCCCGCGCCGGGCGAGCCGGAGTTTGTGACCCTTGCCACCACCCGACCGGAGACGATGCTCGGGGACACGGCAGTTGCCGTGCATCCCAATCCCTCGGAAGCGCTGGACAAAGTCGAGGCCGCGCTACGAGAAAAACTGGCCGCCGCGCCAGCCAAACAAAAGCCGGAAGTTCAACGCGAACTCGACGCACTCATCGAACGTCGGCAAACCATGCTCCCGCAGCTCAATCAGTTGCGCGATATGGCCCTCGATGGACGCAAGGTGCTGTTGCCTTTGGTCGATCGTGAAATCCCGCTGGTGGCCGATGTTTGGGCGAAACCCGAGATGGGCAGCGGCTGCGTGAAAATTACGCCCGCCCACGACCCGAACGATTACGAAGTCGGTCTGCGGCAATCGCTGGCGATGATCAACATTCTCCAAAACGATGGTCGCCTGAACGACAACGCCGGGCCCTATGCCGATTTGAACATGAAACAGGCGCGGAAGCGCGTTCTGGCAGATCTCGAAGCCAAGGATTTGATCGCCGAAGTGGAAGACCGAGAGATCGAACTCGCGCACTCAGATCGCTCGAAGACTCCCATCGAACCGAAGCTGGCCGATCAATGGTTCGTGAAAATGGATCAACTGGCGCAAAGTGCCATGGATGCCGTGACCGACGGACGGGTTACGATTCGGCCGTCACGATATGCCAAGGGATATCTGGATTGGCTGAGCGAGAAGCGCGATTGGCCGGTCAGCCGTCAGTTGTGGTGGGGACATCAGATCCCAATTTGGTACGCCCCCACGGCGAGCGAAGCCGATCTCAAAGCGGCCTTCGCCGGGCGCGAGGGTATCGTCTGGCACCGCGATAAAGAGCACGACCAATGGCTCATCTGTTCGCGTGACGACGATCTGGCCGAGGATGCCATTGCTGGGCACAAAATCGTGCGCGAGCAAGATGTACTCGACACATGGTTCAGCTCCGCGTTGTGGCCACACTCGACGTTGGGCTGGCCTGAGAAAACCCCAGAGCTTGCCTGCTACTATCCCACCAGCGTGCTCATCACCAGCCGCGACATCATCACGCTGTGGGTCGCCCGCATGGTGCTGACCGGTTTGTTCAATGTCGGAGAGATTCCGTTTCACGACGTCTTTATTCACCCCAAGATTCTCGACGGTTATGGCGAGACGATGTCGAAGTCCAAGGGCAACGGTGTCGATCCTCTGGACGTGATCGAAAAGTTCGGAGCCGATTCGTTACGATTCGCCTTGACGTACCTCACGACCGAAACGCAAGACGTGCGGATGCCGGTCGAGTTTGAATGTCCTCATTGCCAGGAACACGTTGAGCAGACCCGGAAGAACCGCATCCTGCCGCGGGTCAAATGTCCTCACTGCGGAGCCGAGTTTTCAACGCAATGGGCCAAAGACGAGAAAGACCTTGCGCTGCCGAGGGCCGCGGTGGTTAGTGAGCGTTTCGAGCTGGCCCGAAACTTTTGCAACAAGCTCTGGAACGCATCACGCTTCGCAATGATGAATCTCGACGGCTACACCCCCGGCCCGGTTTCGACGAACGAAATGGCCGTGGAAGACCGTTGGATTCTGAGCCGGTTGTCGACCGTCACGCGAAGGGTGACTGAAGCACTCGATCAATACCACTTTGCTGAAGCCGCTCGCGAGTTGTACGACTTTGCCTGGGATGAATTTTGCAGTTTCTATCTCGAAATGATTAAGTCGCGACTGCAAGACGATGCGGCGCGGGTTGTGGCGCAGCGCGTGCTTGCGCACACCTTGGACAGCTTGTTGCGGCTGCTGCACCCAATGATTCCCTTCATCACCGAAGAGGTGTGGCATCTGTTGGCCGATGTGGCGCCGCAGCGTGGGCTTGAAGATCCGTCGGAGACTGCCGAGAGCGCGATGATTGCCACCTGGCCGACCGCCAACGTGTCGCTGGAAGACGAAACAATCGAAGCTCGCTTTGCCCGATTCTCAGAGGTGCTCAAAGGTCTGCGCGAGATTCGCAGTCGGCAAAGCATTCCTCCAAAGACGAACATCGAATTTAGTGTACGAACCGATGGGGCGACGGTCGATTTGCTGAAACCGATGGCCCCTTACTTCCAGTCGCTGGCCGGTGCCATGGCCACGGCGTGGGGAGCGGATATCGAGCCCCCCACACCCAATGCCACATTCAATTTGCCAGGGATCGACGTTTACGTCGACTTGAAGGGCCTGATCGATGTAGAAGCGGAAATCGACCGCACGAAGAAAGAGCTTGCCAAGCTGGAGTCGCTGATCGCCGGCAAGGAGAACAAGCTGGCCAACAAGAACTTCGTCGAGCGGGCACCCGCGGAGGTTGTGCAAAAGGAGCGCGAGAATCTCGAAGAACTACGGCAGCGAGTCGTAAAGAGCGAGGCCGCGCTGGCCGAATTGCAAAATCTGGCCTAATTCGGTGTTCGCCGTTCTTGAAGGCCCCGGTCGCAAAACGCCCAGTCACACGTATGGGGCACGTGTCGACGAGATGGTTTCCCCCGGCACTGGCTTACGCCACAAGGCAAGCCTTATAATCAAAGGCCGACAGGGGTCCACCGGTCGACCCGGCTTTCAGTGCAGCGACTTGCCGAGAGGATGTAGATTCATGCCCGT
>CAZNXE010000089.1:15913-18487 GCA_964576465.1 uncultured Planctomycetaceae bacterium | reverse complement strand
GCAACTCGCCCAAGCGACGATAAACCCGAACCGTCCATTCCATGGCGACAGCAATCCTCGGCGCCGCGAAGGGAACGATGAGCACGTCTTGGAAGTCGAGATTCCCGCCAGCATGCAGCCCGCCGGAGATCATGTTGATCATCGGCATCGGCATTGTGGGTGGCGACAGACTCACTGCGGCGACGTCCTTCACCGCGTCGCGCTGTTGCACCTGTTCGTAGAGTTCGTGCAAGTGCGCGAACAGCGGACGACGACCAACGCCCGCCGCCGCGTGGGCCGTAGCCAACGACACGCCAAGCACCGCGTTGGCGCCTAGATGCGACTTGTTCGGTGTGCCGTCTAACTGCAACAGCAGATCGTCGAGGGAGAATTGGTCTCGCGGATCGAGGCCAATGATTTCCGGAGCGATCACGTTACCAACGGCCTCGACCGCCTGTTGTACGCCATCGCCATCGTAGCGCCCGGCTTCGCCATCACGCTTTTCCACGGCTTCAAACTTGCCGGTGCTCGCGCCTGAAGGAACGATCGCCCGGCCGATCGTGCGGTCGCCGCAGTCGATTTCAACTTCCACCGTCGGGCGCCCCCGGCTATCGAGCACCTCTCGGGCGACAACACGCTGAATGCGACTCATGGATTTCGGTTCCTTGAAAGACAACTACGAGGATCAGCAGCGTGCCAGCACTTCGCGACACATTGTCTCGGCGATGGGCCACGTGGGCGGACGTTCGACGAACAGCCGTAGACTCAGATCGCGGACTTGTTGACGAAGGTCGGCGTCATCGAGATAGTCGATGCGGCTCTTGCCGTCGAGGCGCGCCCAGGCGCAACCTGCCAGACACTGGATTCCACGGGCAACCAGTTCTTTGTACGTGGCTTCGTCAATCTTATTCAACATCACGGGACCGTATGATTCCCAGAACGCCTCCATTAGTTGCAGCAGGGCCTCGAACCGCGGCGCGGCGTGAAACGATTTGAGCAACAAGTGCGACAAGAAAAAGCCGAGATCGAAAGCCGGATCGCCGAAGTGGCCCGTCTCGAAGTCCACCATCAGCAATCCGTTGTCGTAAACCAGTAGATTCTTGGGGCTAAAATCGGCATGCACCAAGGCCAGCCGATGTTGCCAAGTGTCGGCGACGAGCCGTTCAAAGTGCTGCGCCGCATTGGGACATTGTGAGGCGGTGAAGCGAAAGTAGGGGTCGAGTCGCAACTCGTCGAAAATCTGACGGTCGGCCAGTTGCGCTTCGATCGTGGTGTCGTTCCAACTCCCGGCGTGAAGCTGTCCGAGCATTCGCCCACACGCCGTCGCGATCGAAGGGTCGACACTTCCTTGCTCCAAACAACGTGATCGCGGGGCGCGGCCGTCATGGCAAAACAGTAATGGTCGCGATCCTCGAACAATAGCCGCGGCGTGCGAAGCGTCCGTGTTTCCGCCATGTTGGAGATGGAATCGTTCCCAGCAGCATTCGCCTCGCGTAACAGCGACTCGCAAAGTCGCAGAACGTCAACCTCGCGCCAGATCCGCGTGACGCTACAGTGCCACGGCTCGGGGACTCGCAGCCGGTCACGAGCCTGCTTCAATACGAAGTCGGGCTGCTGTCGCTCGGGAAAACCAACGTAGAGCACTTCATTCGACACGCCGCCGGTCATCCGCGTGATCTCCACCGGCACATCCGTGGCGATGCGGCCCGAGGCGCGCAAGTATTCGGCAGCGTTGTCCGCATGAAGCTCAAACATGCGGCCCAATATCAAACGGCACGGTCGTGGGGTCAAGCCTACGGCAAACCTCGCTCAATCGGAGGGTGCCGCTGACTCTGCCCATAGGTATCAATCTCTCTTCGCCGTACTCTTGGCTTTGTCATCAATGACGGGTGGCCCAGCCGACAAAGCGGCTGGGCCACCCGTCCGATTCCTCTCCCCACTTCGGCACTGGCGGAGCCAGTGGCACCCAAAATTAGAGCTGGAGCTAGACCGAGGACGAGCAATACGGACACGTCACATGATCTGCCTCGAAGGCGAGCATGGAACGACGAGATCAATCTTTCTTCGCCGTACTCTTGGCTTTGTCATCGATGGCCTGCTTGAGACCCGGCACCTGCGCCACTCCGTTGGGTACTGAGATGGTCGATCCGGCGAAGTCGCCGGCGATCGGTTCGTAGCGGCCGCCAAGGTGTTCGGCCAAGAAGGCCTCGGCCACGGCGAAGAAGGCCAAGTTGTTGGCGGGCCGGGCGAAGCCGTGACCCTCGTCGGGAAACAGAACGTAGGTGACCGGAATATTTCGCTGTTGCATGGCCTCGACAATCTGATCGGCTTCGGCCTGTTTTACCCTCGGGTCGTTCGCTCCTTGACCAATGAGCAGCGGACGTTCGATGCGGTCGACGTGGGTCAGTGGTGACCGGTCGAGGAGAAACTCCTTGCCTTCTTCCGTGGTGAAATCGCCCACGCGGTCTTTGAACATCTGGATCGCAGGCTGCCAGTATGCGGGGATTGTCGAGAGCAGCGTGAGGATGTTCGACGGTCCAACAATGTCAACGCCGCAGGCGAAAACCTTGGGGGTCTTCGTCAAGCCGACCAACG